>NZ_CEVIVD010000211.1:0-5309 GCF_982290655.1 Protofrankia sp. CiP1_Cm_nod3 | reverse complement strand
GGGCGGAGGCGACCATGGCGTCGCCGCGTTCCCACGCCGCCGAGGTGATACCGATGTTCAGCAGCGCGGCGAGTTCCCGATCGACAAGCTCGAGAAATCCCCGGCTGTCCGGCGGCACCATCGGCACGACCTCGCCCAGCAGCGCGGCCACCGACGACTCGCCCGTGAGCATCTCGGCGATGTCCAACGTGAATGTGACAACGTCGTCGAACCTGTGCTGGGCACTGCGGTGGCGGGCGACCTCCACCACGTCGGCGAAATCCCCGCGTCCCGCATCGAGCCGGGCCAGCCGCATGCGCTCTGCCCTACCGTGCCGCTCTGCCCGGGTCTCGGGCTCGGCGTCGACGAGCCGGGCGGCGATCCACGGGTGGACGAGCACATCGCCGTCGAGACGTAACAGCAGTGTCCGGTCCGCGAGCCGCATAACCGCCGATGAGACCATCCGACGCCGCTGATCGTCAGGTTCTTCAGCCAGCCAGGCGAATGCAAGATCGTCGGCTGACATGGGAACGTTCGACACCGCCGCATGGAGCAGCAGTGAGCGCTCGTCGGCGGTCACTGTCGCGAGCAGCAGCTCCAGGACGATGTCGCGGCTGCCGAGCAGCAGAGCATCATCCACCGCCCGATCGAAGGTGCGATCCTCGGAGAGATCGACGCCGAGTTCGTCGGCCAGGCCCACGATCCGCTCAGTGACCTCCCGTAGGTTCGCGGCGCCGTTGCGCAACAGCGCGTCGACGAACTCCACCAGCCGCGGATGCCCGCCGACCGTCCGGGCCAGGGTGCGCCGGTCGGTCTCGTTCAGCGTCCGCAGGCTCGGCAACCGCAGGAGCAGACGGCCCAGCTCGGCGCCGCTGAGTGGCCCCACCTCCATCCGCCGCAGGAACAGGCCGGTACGCCCCGGCAGAGGGTATCTACAGGTCACCAGCATGCGGCCCTGGGCGCTGGCACGGGCCAGGCCGCCGAACACCTCGGCGAAACCAGGGTCGGCGAAGGCCCGGCCGTCCTCGGTGAGGTTGCGCTCGAAGTCGTCGAAGAGCACCAACAGCCGGTGTTCGCCCAGCAGCCTCCCGATCAGATCGATCTTCGCTGTGTCCTCGTGACGCGGGTCGGCCAGCGAGGCACGGGCGTCGGCCAGCTCCGGGACACCACGCAGCACGTCGACGGTCTCGGCGATCAGCGACGGCGGGTTCCAACGACCGACATGTACCGCGACAGCCCAGCCGTCGGCCCGCAGCCTGGTCAGCACCCGCCCGGCCACCGCGGTCTTGCCGATACCGCCGGGCCCGGTCAGCACTACGCCGGCGACCGCGCCGTACCGCTCCACCGCGGCCCGGCCGCCGCGCAGCACGTCCAGCGCGGTACGGACCTCGCGGCGCCGCCCGACCAGATCCCCCATGGCCAGCTCGCGGACGGTGCCACCGGCCGGCGCGGCGAACGGGCGGGCAAGCGGGCGCGGGTCCGCGGCCGCGTCCAGCAGCGGCGGGTCGTCGGCCGCGGCCAGCAGCGTCGCGGTGGCGTACTCGGGCGGGGCGAGACGGCCCGTGGCGCGCGCGGCCGCCCGGCGGTCGGCGTCCACCTGTCGGCGGGCAGCGGCGAGGGCCGCCGCCACCGAGCCGGCCCGGCCGGTGGCCAGTTCCTCGTAGAACACCCGGGCCAGATCGGTCGCGTAACGGTCGGTGACGGTCGTCTGCATGGCCACCACCCGGTCGGCGCCACGCCGGACCAGGGTCGCGGCCAGCCCGTCCGAGCCGGCCGGCTCGTCCGAGCCTGCTGAGCCGGCCGGGCTGGCCGGGCCGGGCGGGCTCGCGGACGCGCCCGAGCAGGACGACAGCACGATCAGCGGCAGCGGGCGGGACGCGCCCTTCAGGGCGTCCACCAGCTCCTCGGCACGGACCGGCACCGGGTTGCCGTCCTCGTCCTCCAGCTCCACCTCGGACGCCGAGCCGTGCGCGGACAGGTGCAGCACGTGGTAGAAGTCGTCGCCGTCCGTGCTCTGGCCGCTCAGCGCGTCGGCGATCTGCTTCAGTCCGGCGACCTCGAGGATCGTGACCTGCGCAGCCCCGGACCCCGCGACCCCGCGGACAGCATCGATGATCGCCTGCATCTCGGCCTCGACGTCGAGCGGCGGGTTCCTCGTCCGGGTCTCCTCCGGCGCGGCCACCGCCACCAGGATCTTCAGCGGGCCGGGCAGTGGGCCGGTCGCGGCCCGGCGTAATCCGGCGACCCGGCGGGTGAAGCGCACCCCGGGCATGGTCGCGAGCAGCCGCCCGTCGGCCAGCCACAGCAGCTCGTAGGGCAGTGCCAGCGCCGCCGGGCCGTCGGCCTCCACCACGACGTCCACGGCCGTGCCGAAGGGAGACGTGTCGATCAGCTCGGTCAGCCGCCGCGCGGCGTCGGCGTCCAGCAGCGCCTCCCGCAACCGGTGACCGGCCTGGGACAGGCGCGTGTCCGCCTCCGCCGGGCTCCCTGGCAGCGACGCCCACACCGTGTCGAGCCCGGGCGGCAGCGCTGTAACGCGCTCCCCCAGCGAGGTGCCGGACAGCGCTGCCCGCGCCGTGAGCCGTCCGGCCTCCAGGCGTACGTGCAGCACCAGCTCGTGGGAGAGCGGAGCCGGCCGCGACAGCGCCGAAGCGCCACCCGGCACCGAAGCCCTGCCTGACCCCGAAGCGGTGCCCGGCACCGAAGCGGCGGCTGGCTCGGGCGCGCGCGGTGCCGGCGCGGGCGGGCGCACGTCCCGGGGCGGCAGGAGCGGGCGGGTCCCGGGCACCAGCGGCGGTTCGATCTCGAACGGCTGGCCGGTCAGGACGCGCAGCAGCCGTTCCATCCCGGCATCGGCGTCGGAGATCCCCCTGATCGCGTAGTGGGTCGTCGAGTACGGGCCGAGGAAGGCCGGGACGTCCTCGGCCGTGCGGCCCGGCAGCAGTACCGGCAGGAACTTCGCCAGCCCGGCCGTCCGGTCGCGGTACAGCTCGTCGCGGATCAGCGCCGCCTCGAACTGCACCCCACGGCCGTCGTCCGCGGCGGCCTGGCCCTCACTGCGGCGGCGGTACTCCGGCGAAGCGATGACCAGCACATGGTCGGACGCGCGGACCTCGGCCAGCATCCACAACGGCCAGTCCTGCCGGCGCTCGTTCGCCGGCAGGTCGAGCTTCGCGTCGATCTCCCGCGACCGCAGGAAGATCCACAGATCGCGGACGGCGTTCTCGTGCTCGGGCGACTCGTGGGCATAGGAGAGAAACACCCGCGGCGGACGATCCGTCACCGGAACATCACCATACCGGCACCGCTGCCTGCGCTGTCCCTCACGCCGTCCCCCCGCCGTCGCCGTACAACGGGAATCATAAGCGCGCTTCGGTGACAGCCCTCTCACCGATACGGAAAACGGTCAGTTCAGATAAAAGATGAACAAGTCATTCATATGCTGACATCGGGACTGATAATGCGCTGATGATGCGCTGCTGCCAGTCGCCCCGGACGTTGCCAGTCACCCCGAAGCGCCGTGAAACGGCTACTTGGGAATGATCTGTTCGCCCTGGCGGTGCAGGCCGTAGGTGACGGCGTCCTGGAGGGCTTCCCAGGAGGCGGCGATGATGTTCTCGTCGACGCCGACGGTGTCCCAGCGGTCGCGGCCGTCGCTGGTGCCGACCAGGACGCGGGTCACCGCGCCGGTGCCGGACCTGCCGTCGAGGATGCGCACCTTGTAGTCGACCAGGTCGAGGTCGGCAAGGCCCGGGTAGCCCTTCTCCAGGGCTTCGCGCAGGGCCCGGTCGAGGGCGTTGACCGGGCCGTTGCCCTCGGCCGTGGACACCTGCCGCACACCGTTCAGGACGAGTTTGACGGTCGCTTCGCTGATGACCTCACCGTCCGGCCGCCGTTCGACGATCACACGCCACGACTCGAGGGTGAAGAACCGCCGGGGGCCTTCGGTCTCGTCGCGCAGCAGCAGCTCGAACGACGCCTCCGCGGCCTCGTAGGTGTAGCCGGCCGCCTCCCGCTCCTTGACCAGGTCGACGACCCTCCCCAGCGCCTCGCGCTGGCCGGAGAGGTCCAGGCCCAGCTCCCGGCCCTTGAGCTCGATGGTGGCCCGGCCGGCGAGCTCCGAGACCAGCATCCGCATGTCGTTGCCGACCTCGGCGGGGTCGATGTGCTGGTACATGTCCGGATCGATCTTGACGGCGCTGGCGTGCAGGCCGGCCTTGTGGGCGAACGCGCTCGCGCCGACGTAGGCGCGGTGGGTGTCCGGCGCGGAGTTGGTGATCTCGTCGATGGCGTGCGACACCCGGACCAGCTCGCGCAGCCTGCCCGGGGGCAGCACCCGGCGGCCGAGCTTGGTCTCCAGCCCGGCGACGACGCTGAACAGGTCCGCGTTGCCGCAGCGCTCGCCGTAGCCGTTGGCGGTGCCCTGGACGTGGGTGACGCCGGCCTCGACCGCGACCAGCGTGTTCGCGACCGCGCAGGCGGTGTCGTCGTGGCAGTGGATGCCCAGCCGGGCGCCGGTGCGGCCGCGGACGGCGGAGACGACGTCGCCGATACGCGTCGGCAGCATCCCGCCGTTGGTGTCGCAGAGGACCACGACCTCGGCGCCGGCCTCGGCGGCCACCCGGACCACCTCGAGGGCGTAGTCGGCGTCGGCGCGGTAGCCGTCGAAGAAGTGCTCCGCGTCGACGAACACCCGCTTGCCCTCGGCGCGCAGATGCGCCACGGTGTCGCGGATCATCGCCAGGTTCTCGACGGGGGTGGTGCGCAGGGCACGCTCGACGTGCCGGCGGTCGGACTTCGCCACCAGGCAGACGACGGCCGTGCCGGCCTCCCGCAGGGCGGCGACCTGCGGGTCGTCGGCGGCGGTGGCGCGGGCCCGGCGGGTCGCGCCGAAGGCGGTGAGCAGGGCGTGCTCCAGCCGCAGCTCGGTGCGGGCGCGGTGGAAGAACTCGGCGTCCTTCGGGTTCGACCCGGGCCAGCCGCCCTCGATGAAGCCGACCCCGATCTCGTCGAGGTGCCGAGCTACCGCGATCTTGTCGCCGACCGACAGCGACAGCCCCTCCTGCTGGGTCCCGTCACGCAACGTCGTGTCATAGACGTGAAAGGAGTCGGGATCGTCTGGCTGCACGGCGTGCCTCTCAGCTGCGGATCACCTGCGGGTCGTCGGTCCCCCGCGGATCACAGCCTGTGGATCACAGGCCTGTGGATCCGAGGGGTGTCACGCGCCCGGCGGCGTGGGTGGGCAGCCGGCACGCGCGACGATGGCGGGTTCACCGCCGACTGCCCACTGTACGTCGCCACCCGCCCAGAAGCCCGTACTCCCCCAGCCC
>NZ_CEVIVD010000210.1:3052-6382 GCF_982290655.1 Protofrankia sp. CiP1_Cm_nod3 | reverse complement strand
CCGCGCCACCGTCCACTACCAGCACGCCACCGAAACCCTCCACCACCACGGCACCACCACCTACCTCGAACTCGGCCCCGACCCCGTCCTGACCGCCCTCACCCACGAAACCCTCAGCGACGACAGCAGCCGGCCCGCCCCCGTCGCGGTCTCCCTGCTGCGCCGCAACGAACCGGAGGCGGTCACGGTCGCCACCGCGGTGAGCGCCGCCCACGCCCACGGCGTCCGCCTGGACTGGCCCGCCGTGTTCGCCGGCCTCGGCGCGCGCACCGTCGACCTGCCGACCTACGCGTTCCAGCGCACCCGGCACTGGCTGGAGGCGACACCGGCCGCGGCCAGCGCCGCCGCCGCCGGCGCCGCGACGGCCGGGCAGCCGGCCGGCGGCCCGGTGGGCGGCGTCGGGGACTCCTCCTTCTGGACGGCGGTGCGCCGCGGCGTCCTCGACGAGCTCGCCGACACACTCGGGCTCGCCGGTGAACGGGAGCGCGCCGCGCTGGGCGAGGTGCTGCCCGCCCTCGTGTCCTGGTGGGAGCGGCAGCAGATCACCGACGCGGTGGACGCCGTGCGCTACCGGGTGGTGTGGCGGCCGGTCCACGACCTGCCCGCCGGGCCACCGCGCGGGCGCTGGCTGCTGGTGGTGCCGGCCGACCGCCGTGACGCCCCGCTGGTCACCGCGCTCACCCGCGCGCTGCCGGACACCGTGGTGCTGGCCGTCGACCGGCGGCACAGCACCCGGGAGGGGCTCGCCGCCGAGCTGACCGCCGCCGCGGCGGCGGGGCCGGTGGACGGCGTGCTGTCGCTGCTGGGGCTCGGGGACGACACGGCCGAGACGTCCGACCTGCCCGCCGGGTTCGCCGCGACCGTGGCGCTGGTCCAGGCCGTCGAGGACGCCGGGACCGCCGCGCCGCTGTGGCTGGCGACCCACGGGGCGGTGGCCACCGTCGCCGGCGAGGCTGTCACCGCCCCGGCCGGCGCGCTGGTCTGGGGCCTGCACCCGATCGTCGGCGTGGAGAACCCGCGGCGTGCGGGCGGCGTGGTCGACCTGCCGGAGTCCGTCGACGAGCGGGTGGTCCGCCAGCTCGTCGGCGTCCTGGCCGGTGGGCACGGCGCCGGCGGGCACGGTGCCGGCGGGCACGGCGAGGTCGAGCTGGCCGTGCGCCCGTCCGGGGTGCTGGCCCGCCGGCTGGTGCCCGCGCCCGCCGGTGGCACGACGACCACCGCCGCCATCACGGGCGGGGCCGCTGCCGCCACCGGGCAGGCCATCGGCGCCAACGGCAACCAGGCCACCGCCACCGCCACCGGCACCGGCACCGGCAACAGCAACAGCAACAACGGGGACGGTGCCCCGGCCGGCTGGCGGCCGGGGCCCGGGACGGTGCTGGTCACCGGCGGTAGCGGCGCGCTGGCCGGGCACGTCGCGCGCTGGCTCGCCGGGCGCGGCGCCGAGCACCTGCTGCTGGTCAGCCGCCGTGGCGACGGCTGGCCGGGGGCCGGCGAGCTGGCCGCGGAGCTGGCCGGCAACGGCACCGCGGTGACCTACGCCGCCGCCGACGTCGCCGACCGTGACCAGCTGGCCGCGGTGCTGGCCGCGATCCCGCCGGGGCAGCCCCTGACCGCGGTGGTGCACACCGCGGCGGTGCTGGACGACGCGCTGCTGACCAGTCTGACCCCCGAGCGGATCGAACGGGTGCTGCGGGTCAAGGCCGGCGGCGCCCGCCACCTGGACGAGCTGACCAGGGACGCGGACCTGACCGCGTTCGTGCTGTTCTCCTCGATCGCCGGCACGGTCGGGCTCGCCGGCCAGGGCAACTACGCCCCGGGCAACGCCTACCTCGACGCCCTCGCCGAGCGGCGCCGGGCCGCAGGCCGGCCCGCGACCTCGGTCGCCTGGGGGCTGTGGAGCGGCGCCGGCATCGCCAGCGCGGACGTCGCCGCGCACGCCGGCCACCAGGGCTTCGCGCCGATCACCCCGGACGTCGCCCTGGCAGCCCTGGGGCAGGCGCTCGAGCGGGGCGATACCCGCCTGGTCGTCACCGAGGCCGACTGGGCGGCGGTGGCCGCCGCCCGCCCGCATCCCCTGCTGCGTGAGCTGCCCGGCGTCGCGACCGCCACGGCCGCTGCGGCCGGGACGACGGCGCAGGCGGCGGCGGAGGGCGCGGACGACGGCCCGGCCACGCTGGTGCGCCGGCTCGCCGAGGCCTCCGAGCGCCAGGCCCGGCGGATCGTCCTCGAGCTGGTGCGCACGGAGGTGGCCGTGGTGCAGAAGCACGCCTCGGCCGACCGGGTCGACGTCACCCGGCACTTCCGTGAGCAGGGCTTCGACTCGCTCGCGGCCGTCGAGCTGCGCAACCGGCTGACGGCCCGCACCGGGCTCGCCCTGCCCGCGACGCTGGTCTTCGACCATCCGTCCCCGGTGGAGCTGGCCGAGCATCTCCGCGACGCCCTCGTCCCGGCCGCGGGCAGCGGAGAAGCGTCCGACAGCGCTCCCGGACAGGAACAGGAAAACGGTCTGGACGCCCCGGACGGCTCCATCACCCATCCGCAGGCCGGCACGCGCACGACGGAGGAACTGCTGTCGGCGTCCGACGACGAACTGATCGCCTTTATAGGCAACGAGCTCGGGATCTCTTGACGTCCTCCCCCGCGTGAACGCGGGGGATTCCAACTCCTACACACCCGCCAGGGAAGGGGGTGCGGTTCGTTGAGGTTCACGGTTCACCGGCACGGCCAACGCCCTGCCTCCCTGCGGGGTCACGGCCCGTCCGGCCGCGATATTCCTTGCAGCGTTGATGTCGGCGTTGCTCTCATGCCCGCAGGCGACGCACACGAACCGAGATTGGCTCTCTCTCGACTCGGCGGCCACATGCCCGCAGGACGAGCAACGCCGACTGGTATAGGCCGCCGGGATCCTCTCCACCCGGCCGGGGGCTTTCTGTTCCAGCCGTCGGACCAGCAGACCCCAGCCGCCCGCGAGGATGCCCCGGTTCAGGCCGGCTTTCGCCCGGACGTTCGTCCCGGGCGCATCCACCGTGCCCCGCGCCGACCGGGTCATCTGCCGGATCTTCAAATCCTCCACCCGGATCACCTCGAACCGGCGGGCGAGATCGGTCGAGGTTTTCTCGACCCAGTCCTTCCGCCGGTCGCTCTCCCGGGCCCGGAGCCGGGCGATCCGGGCCTTGAGCCGGCCGCGGCGGTGCGAGCCGCGTTTCGCCCGGGCGAGCCGGCGCTGCAGCCGGAACAGCCGTGCGGCCTCCTCGCGTCGCAGCCCCGGGCAGCGCAGCAGCTCCCCGGTCGACAAGGCCGCGGACACGACCACCCCCCGGTCCACCC
>NZ_CEVIVD010000210.1:0-2824 GCF_982290655.1 Protofrankia sp. CiP1_Cm_nod3 | reverse complement strand
GTCCACCCCGACGACCCCACCGGCCCCGGACACCGCGACAGGGTCGGGTACGACGGCGAACGCGACATGCCACCGGCCCGCCCGATCCCGGGTCACCCGGAACGACGTCGCGGCCGGTACCGGGCGCGTGCGGCGGAAACGCACCCAGCCAACCTTCGGGACCCGCACCCGCGACCAGCGGCGGTTCTCCCGCCGGAAATCACCGGGTTTCACCGCGACGTTCCGGAAACCCTCGCCCCGGCCGCGTTTCCGGAACGACGGTTTCCGGTGCGAACCGCGGAAAAAGCCGGCCAGGGCCGTGGCGAAGTCCCGCAACGCCTGCTGCTGAACAATGACGCTGCCCGCGGCAAGCCAGCCGAACTCCCGCCGTGCGTCGGTCAGCTGCCGGTTCTGCTCGGCGTATCCGGGCGCGGGTCCGCGGCGCGGATGCCACCAGGATTGTTGTTCGAGCGCGAGATTCCACACGTACCGCGCGTGCCCGCAATGCGACTCCAGAACCGCCACCTGATCGGCGGTCGGATAGAGTCGGAAACGGGACATGGAATGATCCTACCGAAGGGATGCCGATCTATGATCACCGGCGCACCGGGGGTTTCCCACCGGCCGGGATGCGCACCGCCGGTCACGCCGCACGCAACGCCGATCCCGGCGGATCGGCGTTGCGTGCCCCGCTCCGCGGGAGACCGGATTCCTCCCCGGTCTGAAGGCCGGGGCATTCTCTGGATGCCTTCGGTGACCATGCCCGACACATCCCGCAGGAGAGGCTGACCGTGAGCGACGACAAGATCCGGTACCTGCTGCGCCGCGTCACCGCGGAGCTGCACGACACCCGCGAACGCCTGCGGGAGGCGCGCGGTGAACGCCAAGAGCCGATCGCGATCGTCGGCCTGGCCTGCCGGTTCCCGGGCGGGGCAGGCTCGCCGGACGGGCTGTGGCGGCTGGTCGCCGACGGCGGTGACGCGATCACCGAGTTCCCGCGGGACCGCGGCTGGGACCTGGACGCCCTCTACGACCCCGACCCGGACCACCCCGGCACGTCCTACACCCGTTACGGGGCGTTCCTGGACGCGGTCGGCGACTTCGACGCGGAGTTCTTCGGGATCTCCCCGCGGGAGGCGCTGGCGACCGACCCGCAGCACCGGCTGCTGCTGGAGGCCACCTGGGAGCTGCTGGAGAACGCCGGGATCGACCCGGCGTCGCTGCGCGGCAGCCGCACCGGTGTGTTCGCGGGCACGAACGTGGCCGACTACGCCGCCCAGGCCGACCCGCCGCCGGACCTGGAGGGCTACCTCGGGCTGGGCAGCGCCGGCAGCGTGCTCTCGGGCCGGGTGTCGTACACGTTCGGTTTCGAGGGGCCGGCGGTCACCATCGACACGGCCTGCTCGTCGTCGCTGGTCGCCCTGCACCTGGCCGCCCAGGCGCTGCGCGCCGGGGACGCGGAGCTGGCGGTCGCCGGCGGGGTGACGGTGATGTCCTCCCCCGGCGAGTTCGTCGAGTTCTCCCGGCAGCGCGGGCTCGCCCCCGACGGCCGCAGCAAGGCGTTCGCGGCGGCGGCGGACGGCGTGAGCTGGTCCGAGGGCGTCGGGCTCGTCCTGCTCGAGCGGCTCTCGGACGCCCAGCGCGCCGGCCACCGCATCCTCGCCGTGCTCCGCGCCTCCGCCGTCAACCAGGACGGCGCCTCCAACGGCCTGACCGCCCCCAACGGGCCGTCCCAGCAGCGTGTCATCCGCGCCGCCCTCGCCGCCGCCGGCCTGACCCCCGCCGACGTCGACGCCGTCGAGGCCCACGGCACCGGCACCCGCCTCGGCGACCCCATCGAAGCCCAGGCCCTCATCGCCACCTACGGGCAGGGGCGGCCCGCCGACCGGCCGCTGTGGCTGGGCTCGGTCAAGTCGAACATCGGGCACACCCAGGCCGCCGCCGGTGTCGCCGGGGTCATCAAGCTGGTCCAGGCCATCCGCCACGGCGTCCTGCCGAAGACCCTGCACGTGGACGAGCCGTCACCGTACGTGGACTGGTCGGCGGGTGCGGTAGAGCTGCTCACCGAGGCGCGGGCCTGGCCGGAGGTCGACCGCCCCCGCCGGGCCGCCGTCTCCGCCTTCGGCGTCAGCGGCACCAACGCCCACATCATCATCGAACAGGCCCCCACCGGCCCGGACGCCCCAGCGAACGCCGCGCCAGACGCCACCCCGAACGCCTCGGCAGGCATCCCCGCGGGCGCAGGTGCGGGCGATCATGACAACGAGGGGACAAGTGGTCGCCCCGGCAGCCACTTGCTCCCTCAATCTTCCGCTCGGAACGGGACGGACCGCGATCTGGCGGGTGTCTCGGTGAACGGTTCGGTGCAGCGCCCGGCGGGTGCCGGGACGGACGGCCCGGCGGGCCGGGCGGACGTGCGGGTGGATGCCCGGGCCAGCTCGGACGCGTCCGAGGCAGGCGCGCCTGTCGTCGAGGGGGACGCGGCCGGGAGGAGCGCGGGAGCGTCCGCCGAAAGGAGTGCCGAGGGAAGTGAAGGAAGTATTGCGGCGTCTGTCGGCGAACCGGCTGGCAGTCCGCTGCCGTTCCTGATCTCCGCGCGTTCACCGCAGGCGTTGCGGGAGCAGGCCGCCCGGCTGGCCGCGCACGTCAGCGGTGACAGCACGCTGCGGCCGGTGGACGTCGCCTACTCACTGGCCACCACCCGGGCGACGCTGTCCCACCGGGCCGTCGTCGTCGCCGGCAGCCGCGACGAGCTGCTCGCAGGGCTGAACGCCCTCGAGACAGGGACGACGGCCGCCAACGTCGTCGTCGGCTCCGCGGAAGGGGCGGCGCCCGACGGGCAGGT
>NZ_CEVIVD010000209.1:0-6181 GCF_982290655.1 Protofrankia sp. CiP1_Cm_nod3 | reverse complement strand
GGTTGGGGCGGGGCAGACTGTCGTTCATGACGTGGGTGGCGGTGAGACGCGGAAGCGGGCGGTCGCGAAAGGCGTGGCTGCGAAAGGCGTGGCGGTGAAGGGGCCGGCCGCGAAAGGCGCGACGGTGGGCCTGCTGCGGGATCAGGCGCTGGCGTACACCGGGCATCAGGTGCACGTCATGCGCCGCCGGGAGGCCGGCACGCTGCTGGCCTGGGCTGGTGAGCTGGCCGGGCGGACCGTCCTGGACGTCGCCGGCGGTGACGGGTACTGGGCCGGCCAGGCGGTGCGCCGCGGGGCGCGGGCGGTCTGCCTCGACCTCGCCCGCGGCAAGCTGGAGTTCGGCCGCCGGCTGCGCGGGCGTCCCTCGCTCGTCGAGGGGGACGCGCTGGCGCTGCCGTTCGCCGACGCCTCCTTCGACGTGGTGCTGTCGGTCTGTGCGATCGAGCACTTCGACGACGGGCCGGCCGCGCTCACCGAGATGACGCGGGTGCTCAGACCGGGCGGGGACCTTGTCATGTCCGCGGACGCCCTCACCCGCGCCGACGAGTGGCCGGCGCTGTTCGCCCGGCACCGGCAGCGCTACCACGTCCAACAGACCTACACCGGCGACCAGCTGGCGAAACTGCTCGACGAGCGCGGCCTGACGGTGGTGCGCCAGACCTACATGTTCCGCTCGCGGCGGGCCGAGCGGCTGTACCTGACGCTGTCGGCGAAGGGCGGCCGGGCCGGCTGGAACGCGGCGGCCCCGCTGTCACCGGTCGTCGCCCTGTCCGACCGGCGTACCCCGGACGGCCACGGCAGCGTGGTGCTGCTCCACGCCCGCAAACGGTAACCACGCCCGGTTCGCGGCGGACGCCGGCCACGACCGGCACCGGCTGTGATCGGCACCGGCTGTGACCGGCACCGCCACCACACCACCGGCAGTTACCGGGCCGGCTTCTCCCGAGGAAGATGGTTCGTCGTGCGGGTTGGATTTCTCGTCGACCAGATGCTGGCGCCGGTGCCCGGGGGGACGGGGCGGTACTCGGCGGAGCTCGCCGCCGCGCTCGCGCGGACGGCGCGGCCGGGTGAGACCGTCATCGGCTGGTGCGCCTGGCGCCCGGAGGCCGCCGTCGCCGCCGCGGCCGTGCCGGGCGTCCTCGGCCCCATCCGGCTGCCGCTGCCCCGCCAGGGGCTGGCCGCCGCCTGGCAGCGCGGCCACGGCCCGGCGCCGACAGGAGTGGACGTCGTCCACGCCCCCACCCTGCTCGTCCCGCCCCGGCGGCCGGGGGTGCCGCTGGTCGTCACCGTCCACGACGCCGTGCCGTGGACCCACCCGCACACCCTCACCCCGCACGGCGCCCGCTGGCACCGGCGGATGGGCGTCCGGGTCGCCCGCCACGCCGACGCCGTGATCGTCCCCACCAGGGCCGTCGCGGCCGGCCTGCGGGCCTGTCTGCCGATCCCGGCCGAGCGGCTGCACGTCGTCGGGGAGGGGGTGAGCGAGGCGGTCGGGCAGGTCCCGGCGGACGCCGCCGCCCGCGCCGGGCGCCTCGGCCTGCCCGCCGGCGGCTATCTACTCACCCTCGCCACCCTGGAGCCGCGCAAGGGCCTGGAGACGGTGCTCGCCGCGCTGCGCGACCCGGCCGCGCCCGGCCTGCCACTGGTGCACGTCGGCGCGCCGGGCTGGGGCGGGCTGGACCTGCGGGCCGAGGCCACCCGCCTCGGCCTCGAGCCGGCCCGGCTGCGGCTGCTCGGCCGGCTGGACGACGCCGACCTCGCGGTCGTGCTGTCGCGGGCCACCGCGCTGCTCGCGCCGAGCCGTTCGGAGGGCTTCGGGCTGCCGGTCGTCGAGGCGATGGCCCACGGTGTCCCCGTGATCGCCTCTGACATTCCCGCGTTCGTCGAGGTCGGCGGGCCCGCGATCGTGACCGTCGCGGTCGGCGACGCCGCCGCGCTGGCCCGCGCCGTCACGTCCGTTGTTGGTGACACAGAGTTACATCGTCGGCTGAGCGTGGACGGGCGAGCGAGAGCGGCGGCATTTACCTGGAACGGGGCAGCGGAATCGGTCTGGTCCCTTTACCGTCGACTTAGCGGCTCTCGGGAGTTCTCGACGGGGTGACTCTCAGGATCCGGTGCGGGCGTAGGCTTGCCTGCGGACCGAGGTCGACGTGATCGGCAGTACCGGGCGGGTCGGGGGCGACCCGCCGGGGGACGGCTTCACGCGGCGTCGGTGGTCTCGAAGAACCTAGCGGTGAGTAACACGCCGCCAGTCGGAAGGAGCGCCGTGTCTCCCCGGGTGCTCGTCGACGCCACAGCGGTTCCAGCCGACCGTGGTGGCGTCGGTCGTTATGTCGACGGGCTGGTGGCGGCCTTGGATGCGGCTGGCGCCGACCTCGCCCTGGTCTGTCAACGATCGGACTACGAGCGGTACGGCCGGATGGCCCCGCACGCCAACGTGGTGGCCGGGCCAGCGGCGATCGCCCACCGGCCCGCCCGGCTGGCCTGGGAACAGACCGGGCTGCCGCTGGTCGCCTACCAGGTCGGCGCACAGGTCATCCATTCGCCGCACTACACCATGCCGTTGCGTACCTCCCAGCCGGTGTGCGTGACCATCCACGATGTCACGTTCTTCACAGAGCCGGAGATGCACACCGCCGTGAAGGGAACGTTCTTCCGGTCGGCGATGCGTACCGCCGTGCGCAAGGCAAACCGGATCATCGTCCCGTCCAAGGCCACCCGGGACGAGCTCATCCGGGTCCTCGACGGCGACTCGACCACGACCGACGTCGCCTACCACGGGGTGGAGACCGCGACCTTCCACCCGCCGACGGAGGAGGACAAGCGCCGGGTGCGGCTGCGGCTCGGCCTCGGGGACAGCCGGTACGTCGCCTTCCTCGGGATGCTCGAGCCGCGCAAGAACGTCCCGAACCTGATCCGTGGCTGGGCCGAGGCCGTACACGACCGGGTGGCCCCGCCCGCGCTGGTGCTCGCCGGCGGCTCGGGCTGGGACGACGACGTGGACGCGGCGGTCGCCTCGGTGCCGTCCCACCTGAAGGTCGTCCGGCCCGGCTACCTGCGCTTCTCCGACCTGCCCGGGTATCTCGGCGGGGCGTCGCTGGTCGCCTACCCGTCCCACGGGGAGGGTTTCGGGCTGCCGGTGCTGGAGGCGATGGCCTGCGGCGCGCCGGTGCTGACGACCCCCCGGCTGTCCCTGCCGGAGGTCGGCGGTGACGCCGTCGCCTACACCCAGCCCGACGTCGACTCGATCGCCCGGGAGATGAGCGCGCTGCTCGACGACGCACCGCGGCGCGAGTCGCTGGCGCAGGCCGGTCTCGCCCGGGCCCGGGAGTTCACCTGGGCGGCGAGCGCCGAGGCGCACCTGGCGAGCTACGCGCGGGCCGCCGCGTCCTGACCCCGACAGCCGGCCGCGGCACCGCCAGTGGCATCCTGACCCGGGTGCGGCAATCACCTGTGCATCCGGCGAGCGGGGACGAAGAGGGCGGTCAGTGAGCGCACAGCACAACAGCGCACGGAACGAGGCGGCATCGACACAGCCGGCGTCGCGGTCGCGGCCGGCATCGGCGTCATCGCGGCCAGCGTCGCGGCCAGCGTCGCGGCAGCCGTCGTCGCCGTCGGACGGTGAGTCGCCGTCCGACGGTAAGCCGGACGGCCCGGCCGCCGCGGACACCCGGCCGCACCTGCGGGTGGTGGTGGTGGCGTTCCACTCCGGGCAGGTGCTCGGCCCCTTCCTGGACTCCCTGGCCAAGGCCACGTCGCTGCCCTACGAGGTCGTCGTGGTGGACAACTCCCCGGCGCTGGACGCGGGCACGGCCGCCGCCGCCGGACGCGACGAGGTCCGCCTGCTGCGCACCGGGCGCAACCTCGGCTACGGGACGGCGGTCAACCGCGGCGCGGCCGGCAGCGCCGCGCCGTGGCTGGTGGTGGCCAACCCCGACATCACGTTCACGCCGGGGTCGCTCGACGAGCTGCTGGCGGCGTCCGGACGCTGGCCGGGCGCCGGCGCCTTCGGCCCGGCGATCACCAATCCGGGTGGCGTGCTCTACCCGTCGGCCCGTGAGCTGCCGTCCCTGCGGCGGGGGATCGGTCACGCCCTGTTCGGCTGGTGCTGGCCGACGAACCCGTGGACGACGGCCTACCGCCGCGAGCGCGGCGTGCTGGTCGAGACGACCGCCGGCTGGCTGTCCGGGGCGTGCCAGGTGCTGCGGCGCCAGGCGTTCGAGACGGTCGACGGGTTCGACGAGACGTACTTCATGTTCATGGAGGACGTCGACCTCGGCCGCCGGCTCGGCCTGCTCGGCTGGCAGCGGGTCTACGTGCCGACCGCGGTCGTGGAGCATCTCGGCGGCCACTCGACGAGGCGGTCCTCCCGCCGCATGGTCGTCGCCCACCACCGCAGCATGTTCCGCTACCTGTCCCGGCAGTACCCGGACGCGCGCCACCTGCCGCTGCGAATCCTGCTCGGGCTGGGGCTCGCCCTGCGCCTGTTGGCGGCCGTGGCGTTCGCCGACAACAGCGCCGGCGCCCGCGCGACCCGCTCCGCCGACGCCCTCCCGCCTCGCGGCACCGACCCGCCTCGCGGCACCGACCCGCCTCGCGGCACCGACCCGTCCCGAAGCACCGAACCCGCCCAGAACGAGGCACCGGCCCGTGACACAGAGCCCGCCCGTGACGCGGACGCGGTCCGGACCGCTGACCCTGCCCACGCGCGGTCCTGGTCCGAACCCGCGCCCGAACCAGGGCCGGTCACCGCGTCGCGGTGAGTTCTAGGAGAAGTCCAGCAGGTCGGACAGGGGGAACGAGATCGGGAACGGGTCCTCGAGCTTGACGGTGCCGTCTCCGCTGAACGCCAGGGGGGCTCCGTAACGCCCCTGGTCGGTGGCGACGCGGAGCACCTGGAGGCGGGGTTCGGGGTCGAAGTCGACGATCCAGTACTGGGGGATACCGGCGAGCGCGTACTCGGTGACCTTGCGTCCCCGGTCCTCGCGTTCGCTGCCGGAGCCGCGGGAGACGACTTCGACCGCCAGGAGCACGTCCGCCCCGTGGTAGAGCGAGCGGCCGAGCCTGCGGGCGCTGCTGGCGGCGGTCGCGTCGATCACGGCAACGTCGGGCTTGCGCGCGCCCGCGGGCGTGGCGATGTCCATGGGTGCCTGGACGTAGACCCGAGCCTTCGCGTCCTCGGCGGCGCGTTCCAGGATCCGGCTCAGCCGCCTGGCGAGAAAGTCGTGACGTGTACTGGGCGCCAACTCGATCAACCAGCCATCGACGAGCTCGAAGGACCGGCCAGCATCGGGCAGCC
This sequence comes from Protofrankia sp. CiP1_Cm_nod3, assembly GCF_982290655.1. Taxonomy (NCBI): domain Bacteria; kingdom Bacillati; phylum Actinomycetota; class Actinomycetes; order Frankiales; family Frankiaceae; genus Protofrankia; species Protofrankia sp. CiP1_Cm_nod3. Next base: position 882 of record NZ_CEVIVD010000209.1, on the reverse strand, counting down.
CGTGCAGATCCTCGACGGTGTAGGGCCCGTAGCCGTAGTCGTAGTCGACACTCACTGGCTCCTGTCCTCTCCTAAGGCGGCAGCCATCGCAACCATGAGGTTAGTCCTTCAGCCCGCGTGAACTCTCGCCGACTACGATCATGACATGTGGTGGTCGGGGGGCTCAGCGGCCTGGGATGAGCTCGTTCAGGCGGCTGGCCACGACGGAGATCATGGCGCTGGTGAGGCGGGGAGCCGCTGTCGCCTCCTCGACGATGGCGCGTACCCGGTCCGCCCGGGCACCGGTGGTGAGCCGTTCGACGGCCGCGTCCAGGTCGGGCTCGGACGCCGCCATGGCGGCCTCGGTCAGCGCCGAGCGGGCCCGGGCGACGTCCGCCCGCAGCGCCGCGGCGGCCATGTGCTCCCAGCGTGACTGACCGGGCGGCTGCGCGCCGCGGCCGATCAGGTGCGCCAGGCCGAGGCGGCCGAGCCCCAGCCTCGTCCCGATGGCGGTGTGGATGTGCAGCACGTCACTCGGCTCAAGGTCGTTACGCAGCGCGACGTCGACGATGTCCAGCGCCGGGCTCATCGCGTCGAGCCAGGCGACGCGTTCGGCCAGCCGGGCGGGCAGGCCGCGTTCGTAGAGCTGTTCGGCGAACCGCAGGACGGCGGTCAGCTCCTGGTCGGAGCCGACGGTGGCGAGCACGGTGGGCAGTGCCGCGGCGACCTCGGCCATCCCCTCGGCGTAGCGGGTGGTCTCGGCGGTGATGTCCAGCGGTGACCGGCGGGAGCGCAGCAGCCACAGCGCGGCCTCCTCCTGGACGAAATGGCAGTGCAACAGGGCCTCGGCGGCCGGGTCGGTGGAACCCACGGCCGGGCGCGGACGGCCCTGTTGCACTGCCA
>NZ_CEVIVD010000208.1:0-6287 GCF_982290655.1 Protofrankia sp. CiP1_Cm_nod3 | reverse complement strand
TGCTGTAGGTGGAAAACGCTGGGCCGATGACGGTTTCCACCTACGCTTTCCGCTCAGATCTCGTCGGCCTGCCGGGAGGCGAACCCGTAGCGCGGGGCCAGCTCGTTCCAGGACGCGACGAACCGTTGCCTGGCCGCGGTGGCCTGCGTGCTGTGCTGCTGGGCGAGGACGCTGGAGGATGTCGTCGGCGCCGGTGAGACACAGATGCCGGCCCCCTCACGCGCCCAGGCCGCGTAGGCGCGGTCCGCCGCCGTCGATTCCAGCCACGCCGACCGCAGGTCGGCGGCCATTGTTCCGCGGGGGCCGGATCCGCGCGTGAAGCCCGGGTTTGTTCTTTAGTTGGTTATGGTCCGTTACATCGTGCTGTTCCTGGCGATGTCAGCCCCAGCCCCGCCGACACAGGAGAAGAAGCATGCCGGACGCCCGTACGGCCAGCGCGGCCAGCGCGGCCAGCACGACGGTCAACCACGCCGACCGGGAGGCGCGCCGCGACCTCTCCGTGGCGCCGCCCATCTACCAGACGGCGACCTTCTGGGCCGAGGACGCCGAGACGTTCGCCCAGGCGGCGGTCGAACGGCGCGGCCAGGGCTTCTACACCCGCTTCGGCAACCCCAACCACGCGCAGGTCGCGGCCGTCGTCGCGGAGCTGGAGCACGCCGAGGCCGCGCTCGTCACCGCCTCGGGCATGGCGGCGCTCACCACGGCCGTGCTGGCCCTGGTCTCCACCGGTGACCACGTGATCGGGCAGAGATCCACCTACAGCGGCACGGCGTCCCTGTTGTTGAACCTTCTGCCGCGCCTGGGCGTGACGACCACGCAGGTGGACCAGACGGACCCCGACGCCTTCGCCCGGGCCCTGACCCCGCGGACCCGCCTCGTCCTGGTCGAGTCACCGAGCAACCCGCTGCTGCAGATCACCGACCTGCGCGCCGTCGCGGGCCTCGCCCACGCGCACGACGCGCTGGTCCTGGCGGACAACACCTTCGCCACACCCGTGAACCAGCGGCCGCTGGACCTCGGTGTCGACCTGGTGTGGCACAGCGCGACCAAGTACCTCAACGGCCACTCCGACGTGTCAGCCGGTGTGCTCGCGGGGCCGGCGGAGCTCCTCGACCGCGTCTGGGACGTCGGCCTGCTCACCGGCGCGGTACTCGGCCCCTTCGACGCCTGGCTGCTGCTGCGCGGCCTGCGCACGCTGCCGCTGCGCATGGCCAGGCACAACGCCAACGGCCAGGCCCTCGCCGAGGCGCTGGAGCGGCACCCGGCCGTCGCGCGGGTGCACTACCCGGGCCTGGCGGCGCATCCGCAGCACGCGCTCGCGGCCCGCCAGCTCACCGGCTTCGGCGGGGTGCTCGCGGTCGAGTTCGCCGGTGGCCACGAGGCGGCCGACACCTTCCTCGACCGGCTGCGCTACGTCCGACGAGCGGTCAGCCTCGGCGGTGTGGAGTCCCTGGCGGTGCGCCCCGCGGCGATGTGGGCGGGGATGCTCAGCGAGGAACAGATCATCGCCTCGGGGATCCCCCTGGGACTGGTCCGGCTCGCCGCCGGCACCGAGGACACCGCCGACCTCGTCGATGACGTGCTCACAGCAGCCGATTCCCTGTAGCGACAGTGCCGGCGAACGGACGGAGGCCCAAGCCACGAACCGGTACGGCACCGGCTGTCCGCGCGGAGCGGTTCGGTTCACTCGGGCCTGACAGCGGAGAGCCGCCTACGCCCGCCTCAGCCCGTGTAGGTGGTTTCCGCTGTGAGGATGACGGTTTCCACCTACGCTTGCCGCGGTTGTAGGTGGTTTCGGCTGGGGGGATGGCGGTTTTCACCTACGGGTGGGTCAGCCTCCGGTGGTGGAGCCGGGTCTGACGATCATCAGGATGGTGACGGTCACCCAGAGCAGGTTGAAGGCGCCGGTGAGCATGGCCAGGCGTGCGCCGGCCCGCGCGTCGAGGCTGGCGGTGGCGTCGGCGCCCGCCGTGGCCTGCGCGGCGGTGTCGACGGCGTGGAGGGCGTCGCGCTGGCCGGGCAGGACGAGCAGCGCCAGGATGGCGGCCGCGCCCGCGGTGAGGATGATCGAGGCGATCACCCAGGCGTTGCCTGTGACACCCAGCTCACCCGCGGCGGCGAACCCGAGGGCGGGCACGGCGACACCGACGAGGGCGTAGACCGCACAGACGCGGTACAGGACGCGCAGGGCCGCGACGGCGGCCGGATCGCCGGGGCTGGCCTGGGCGTGACGCAGGGCCGGGGGGAACATGCTGGCGGCGACGGCGACCGGTCCGACGGCGAGGACGGCGGCCAGCACGTGCAGGATCAGGAAGAACTTCGTCACAGTGACAATCCTCGCCTCAGGCGTCGCGGCGGCGGCCGGTGACCGTGCGGGCGGCGACGGTGGCACAGGCGATGGTGTGGGCGGCGATGGCGTCGGGCGGGCCGAGTGCGCCGGACACGATGGCGTGGGCGGGCATGCGCGTTCTCCGTTCCGCGATGAGGCGCCGGTGTGCTCCGGCGGAGCGCCGTCGAGGCTGAGACGAGCCTCCGAACTGATCCGATCATGACCGGTCACGCCTGGGTGGAGCGCCGGGGCGGGGCGTTGCGAGGACCACAGCGGGGCAACGGCGGAAATGGCGGAGCCGGCCGCTAGCCGGAGGGACACTCACTTTATGTGAATCTTCCGTGCTCCCCGCGCTCGGGCGCCAGTTTCGCGATCATGGCAGGACGCCTGGGATGCGGATGGGCTTCCCGGTCGCGCGCCCCCCGTGGCGCCCATATGGCCGATGGCCGACGGCCACCCGCGAGTGGCGTACCACGTGGCCACGTAGGCCATTGGATACTCGCTGAGAGTAATCAGAATCAGCGTGTTCGGTGACGCCGGGCTCGTTGGTGATCATATATGAGGGAAAGCAGGGTCCGATGCGTGTCGGGATGTACCTGGACGATCAGGGGCGGTCGCTGGACGCGGTCGTGGCGGCGGCCCGCGACGGGGCGAAGGCCGGCTTCGCCAGTGCCTGGATGACCCAGTTCGGCGGGTGGGACGCGCTCACCGCGCTGGCGGTCGTGGGCCGGGAGGCGCCCGGTATCGAGGTCGGGACGGCGGTGGTGCCGACCTATCCCCGCCATCCGCTGGTGCTCGCCAGCCAGGCGCTGACGGTGCAGGCGGCCGTGGGCAACCGGCTCACCCTGGGTATCGGAGTGAGTCATCGGCCCATCATCGAGGGCCAGTTCGGCTACTCGTTCGACCGGCCCGCGGCGCACCTGCGGGAGTACCTGTCCGTGCTGGTCCCGCTGCTGCACGGGGAGAGCGTCACCCACCAGGGCGCGTCCCTCACCGCCGTCGGCGCCGTTGACGTGCCGGGCGGCAAGCCGCCGTCGCTGCTGGTCGGCGCGCTCGGCCCCGCGATGCTGCGTGCCGCCGGTGAGCTCGCCGACGGCACGGTCACCACGTGGACGGGCCCGGCGACCCTCGCCGACCACATCGTGCCGACGATCACCCGGGCCGCCCGGGCCGCGGGCCGGCCGGATCCCCGGGTGGTGGCGCTCAGCTTCGTCTGTGTGACCTCGGACGCCGACACACGCCGGGAGTGGGTCGCGCAACGGTTCGCCATGGTCGGCCAGCTGCCCAGCTACCGGGCCGTCCTCGACCGGGAGGGTGTGGACGGCCCGGGGGAGACGGTCATCCTCGGTGACGAGGCGTCCGTCGAACGGCAGATCCGGCGGCTGGCGAGCGCCGGTGTCACCGAGCTGGTGGCGCAGCCGATCGGCTCGGCGCGGGAGCAGGAGGTGACGAGCGACCTGCTCGTCGCGCTCAACACGCCGTCTGTCGGCTGACCCGCCGGGCCGGCCGTCCGCCCGGCGGGCTGATGGGTGGGGTGGGGCTCTCCCGTCCGGTGGAGCGCTGACCGGTCCGTGCCGCCCGTGAATAGCCGCGCGCGAATACAGTCATAACGGCTGGGTGCGGGGGTGGACGGACGGAGTCGGTTGTCGCTGCCGGAAGGGGTTGCCGCACAGGTGAGTGGGTTGTTGGAGGACGGGGAGGCACAGCCGGTTCTCACCCGGGAGCTGAGACTCGCGGCATATGTGGTCTGCATCCGGGACGGTGAAGTGCTGCTCGCGCGCTTCGCCGGCGCGGGCCAGGCGTTCTGGACGCTGCCCGGCGGCGGGCTCGACCACGGGGAGGATCCGCTTGCCGCGGCGATCCGCGAGGTCGAGGAGGAAACCGGATACCACGTCGTGATCGAGTCCCTGCTCGGTCTGGACTCGATACGTCGGAACTTTCCGCGCGCGGTGGGCGTCGAAGCCGACCAGCAGACCCTGCGGGTCATTTACGCCGCCCGAGTGGTGGCCGGTGAACTGCGCTACGAGGTGGGTGGTTCGACCGACCAGGCCGCGTGGGTCGACCTCGGTCAGGTCCACGCTCTCGAGCGGATCGACCTGGTCGACATCGGGCTGGAGCTCGAGCGCACCCGCCCGCCGCTCGGCCGGGTGGACCGGGAACGTTTCCGGCTCTGAACCCGGCCGGGAATCCTGGGCGGTTCACGGCCGGCCGGTGACCGGTGGGTGATGGTTGTCCACCGGGCGCCCGGTGGAGATCCGACCGAGGTCCGATCTCCACCGGGATGACGCCGGCTCCCCGGGGCGAACCGGATGGCTATCCGGGGCACGGGCCGTCCGGGTCTACCGGATCAGCGAAACCCGTCCGGCGGGAGGCCCGAGCGTGAAAAGGGAAACAAAGGGAAGCAAAGGGAAACAGCGACGGCAAGGGAACGGAAAGAACGGGGAATGTGGCCGTGCCGCCGGTGGCCGGTCAGCCGACCTTTCCGGACCAGCAGTGCTTGGACGCGTACCACGGCCCGGTGCCCTGCTGTGAGTAGAGGATGCGGGCGCGCTTCCACTGCTCCTCGGGGCTGGCCTGCTGCGGCAGACCGGACCCGCCGACGCCCCGCCAGGTGGGCGGCAGGAACTGGAACAGCCCGCCGGCGCCGATCTCGTTGACGACGCCCGGGTTGCCACCGGACTCACACTGCGCGATGGCGGAGAGCACCCGGTCCGAGGACGGTTCCGCGTTCGCCGGCTGGGACATCGCGACGCTGCCGCCGATGGCGGCGACAACGGCCGGAACAGCGATCATCGCGCGGGTGCGGGTCCTGATTCCCAGGCGGCTGCGCCGCCTGCTGTGCCTGGCCGCGCCGTCACGCGTGTGTCCGTCACGAGTACGTGTCTGGGACATGATGATGTCCTTCCCCACGCCTGCGAGGTGAGCTGTCGGGTTCGGGCTGGGACTGCCCGGCCGCGTTCCGCGGCTTCACCCCAAGGACGTCCGATGCGCGACGCCCGCAAAAAGTGGTTCCCCCGCTCCTGCCATTGGTTTGGCTTCCGTCGGCCGGGGCAGGATTCGGCGTGTCGCCCGACGGGTGCCTTCTTCGCGAAGGCACGGCGCAGACCATACGCACCGTCCCGGCCCGGAAAGCAAGCGGGGGCGGACAGTCGTGAAGATGAGCACACCGCATTCCTGATGTTGATTGTCGCCCCGGTCGTCCGGTAACGCGCGCGCCCGCGCGCTCATTATCTGGATGGGCATGTGACGCCGGCGAAGCGTGGCGATATCGCCACGCTTCCGGCCGGGTGCTCCTGCGCGCGGTGTGGACAGCTGGGCCGAATTCGTGACCGCCGGCAGCGCCGTCACGGAAATGTTCATGAAAACGAACACCGACATGAACATGGAAATGCCCGTCGGAAACTCGCCGAAAATTGCCGGGGGAAGGCGGTCGAGGCGATCGTGGAAATAGCCGTGAGGGTGGCCGGAGGGGTGCTCTTCGACGCAGCCGTCGCATGGTCGGAAGCGCCGCGCGGGAAAGCGCCCGCCGGGGGCTGGCGGCGGTGTGGAAGGCGTGTATCGTGTTTGCCTTGCTCGCCGCCGCCGTGCCCGCCCGTACCCGTGCCCGTGCCGTCCGGGCAGCAGGACGGCACGGGACATGGCACGTCACCAGTGGGAGGAACTGACCACACAGCCGTGTCGATGGGCGCGTGTGGGCGGCTGATTTGCGAGGCTGACCGGCATGATGACGCTGGCGGCGTGCGCGGTGCTCTCGATGCTGGTCTGGCTGGTCCTCGCGGCCGGGCACGGAATGTTCTGGCGGACCGACACCCGGCTCGACGCCGCCGACGCCGCCGGCACCGGCGGGGCTGGCGGGGCTGGCGGCGTCGAGCCGCCCGGCGGCTGGCCCGCGATCACCGTGATCGTGCCGGCCCGGGACGAGGCCGAGATGCTGCCGCACACCCTGCCGGCCCTGCTC
>NZ_CEVIVD010000207.1:1016-6691 GCF_982290655.1 Protofrankia sp. CiP1_Cm_nod3 | reverse complement strand
AGTACGACGTCGCCAGGCGGACGCCCGGCCGGGAGAACAGCTCCCACAGGGTGGGGGTGACCCGGTAGAGGTTGCTGAACACCTCCACCCGCAGGCCGGCCGCCAGCGAGTGTGTCACCAGCGCGGGGAAGGCCGGGTGCATGGTCGGCTCGCCGCCGATGAACTGAACCATCTCAATGCCGTGGCCGGCGGCGTCCTCGATGAGACGCCTCCAGTCGGCGGCGGTCATTGTTCCGTGGCTGCCGCGTGGGGATGCGTCCGCGTAGCAGTGGACGCACGCGAGCTGACAACGCCCGGTGATCTCCAGCCACAGGAACCGGGCCGGAAAAGTAGCTTCAGGGATCACGTGCCGCTCCGTTTCTGGGAATATGGCCGACCGTCAGGCCCGCTCCGGCCTGGCGGCCCGTTCGCGCCCCAGGCGCGGGCCAGCGCGATGTGGACCGTTTCCAACGCCGCGTTCTGCCCGGCGGCGAAGGCCAGCGCCTCGGCCTCGGTCACCCCGCCGCCGGCCCGCCACCGGGGACATCGTCAGCCCGGTCGGAACCACTGACGCAAGTTCACAGGAATCGTTCAGCCAGGACGAGGGCACCGGCGGGGCTGTGAAGGGGCACTTTGGTTCGTCAAGGCAGTTCTCGGGGCAGTTTGGGGGCAGCTACGACGCCTGCGGAACGTCAGGACAGTCCGACCGGCTGGCTGCTGCTGGCTGTGCAAGAATTTCTTCGTCAGCTATCGGAGGTACGCCCCATGCCAGATCCCAAGCCCAACGACCTGCTTCGCCATGCCCGTCTGAGGCTCGATTCAATGCGCTCACCAGGTGAAAATATTAGTCGTCAAGAACTAGCGGATCTTGTCGCTTCATGGATCTTCCAAGAAAAGGACGGTCGAGTTGTACCTATCGACGATCATTATATCGGAAAACTCGAGCGTGGTGTAGTCAGATGGCCTCAGGAGGACTACCGTTCCGCGTTGCGCGCTATCTTCGGCGCTAAAACGGATTCCGAACTCGGATTCTACCGAAGACGGCGGGCCGAGAGCGTTCGGCCCGCTGGATTTACCGAGAACCGTCGTCAAGCCCTCGCCGCCGGGGCCGCCACTTTAGGACTGGCCGCCGCCGGTGGCCCGTTGCCTTGGATGTCCTCCAGCGCCTCCGCCATGCTGGGTGATGCAGAGCTTCGGGTTGGCAGCGAGGAAGTGGAACTGTTGCGGTCCGCCGCCGCCGACCTGGACGCCATCGACCAGCGCTTCGGCGGTGATCGGCTGTGGCGATCAGCCCGCGCTCAGTTGCTGTGGCTTCACCGTCTGCTCGACCAAGGCACCTACACCGATGGCATCAGCCAGGAACTACACAGCATCACCGGTCAACTGACCACATCGCTGGGCTGGTTCTGCTACGACGCCGGCCGGCAGACCGAGGCCAGGGTGTACTTCTCCGAGGCGCTCAACACCGCGATGCTCGCCGGCGACGACGCTCTGGCCACCCGCACCCTGTCCAACATGGCCCGCCAGTCCGTGGATCTGGGTAAGGCCCGCGAAGCCGTGCGCTTCGCCCGCATCGCCCAGGCTCACGCAGCCGAATGGTCCGCCCCGCCGCGGGTCGCAGCCCTGCTGGCCATCCGCGAGGCCCAGGGCCACGCGCGGCTCGGCGATGACGTCTCCGCCGGAAGCGCGATCAAACGTGCCTGGACCCACTTCGAGCATGGTTCCAGTCAGCGTGATCCTGACTGGACTGCCTTCCTCAACCAGGCCGAACTCACCTGTCTGGAAGGCATGTGTCGCCTTGACCTCGGTCAGCACAACCAGTCGGTGAAACTGCTGGACCGCTCCGCCGAACTCCAGGACATCGAGCACTCCCGCAACCGAGGGATGTGCCTGGCCCGGTTGGCTTATGCAGCCCTGCAGAACCGCGACCTCGACCACACCGTGGCAGCCGCCGAGGAATCACTGCGGCTCGTCGACGGCGGTATGAGCTCCACTCGGAACATGAAGCAGCTTGTACTCGTCCGCAACGGCCTCACGCTCCACCGGACCCATGACCCGGCCAGGGAAATGGCCGAACGGCTCAGCCTGTACACCGCCTGATGGCAGTGAAAGAGAAGGAGATCCACCACCGTGGCGGACATCGAATTGTGGCACCATGATGCACACGCGGTGAAGGTCATTGTCGAAGAACTCCTCGACGTCTATGCTGAGGTCTACAGCGTGCCGTCGTACGCGGGTGATCCGTTCTTCTCTGTCGACGCCTACGCCGACCGCCTCCGCGCCGCGCTGGAAATGAGCGGCTTCGAAAGCGTCACGGCCCGTGTGGGCGGCCGGCTCGTCGGCTACGTCCACGGAGTCACCCTGCCTGCCGCCATGTCCTGGTGGCTCTCCCTCGGGGAGGCCCGACCAGTAGCCGCCCGTGCCGCAGCCAAGGCTGGGAAAATTTTCTGGTTGCGCGAGCTCATGGTCCGCCCGGACGCGACCAACCAGGGCATCGGCCGTCGGTTGCATGACGCCGTCATTGCCGGGCGTGGTGAACCCTGGACCACGCTGACCTGCATCGTCGGCAACGAACCCGCGCATGGCGCCTACCTGCGCTGGGGCTACCGGATCATGGGGTGCATCAAGCACACCCCGCAATCCCCCGTGTATGACGCGATGCTGCTGGTGCCGGAACGTAGCCTGTGACGTTCGAATTCCTGTGCCCGCAGGGTTGAGACCGCGGGTATCAGGACCTGGAGTGGGTGTTGGCTCACCGACTCCGGGTCGTTGCCGTTCCGGCGTGCGATCTGTGAACCGCCCGCCGGACGATCGATTACGGCGGAACGGTGCGATCAACAGCGAACGGCGCACCCGTGACCGGTACCCCTCGGCCGGCCCTGTAGGTGGAAACCGCTACCAGTACAACGTTTTCCACCTACGGGCGCGGAACCCGTAGGTGGAAAACGTTGCTGGGATGACGGTTTTCACCTACCGCTTCCGCTGTCCACGGGCGTCGGCGGCCGTGTCGGGGATACCCCTGCCGGGGCTGCCCGTGCCGGGGGCGCCCGCGGCGTCCGGGATCGCGGCGGAGGTGGCGACGGGGGCTGCGACGGGAGCGGCGACGGGGGCGTGGTCGCGCAGGACGTCGTCGAGGACGGCGCCGTCCACGGTCTCCCGCTCCAGCAGGATGCCGGTGAGCGCGTCGAGCGCCTCGCGATGCGCGCGCAGCAGGCTCACGGCCTGCTCCTCGGCCTCCCGCACCAGCCGGGCCACCTCCGCGTCGATGATCCGCTGGGTCTCCTCCGAGTACGGCCGGGAGACGATCTCCTCGGCCCCGAGGTACTGCGGGCTGCCCGAGGCGTAGCCCACCGGCCCGAGGACGGGGGACAGGCCGAACTCGCGCACCATCCTGGTGGCCAGCGCGGTGGCGCCGGCCAGGTCGTTGGCGGCCCCGGTCGAGCCCTGGCCGAACACGACCAGCTCCGCGGCCCGCCCGCCGAGCCGCACCGCGAGGGAGTCGTACAGGTAGCCCTCGGTGTAGAGGTGCCGCTCGTCCTCGGGCAGCTGCTGGGTGGCACCGAGCGCCATCCCGGCCGGCAGAATCGTGATCTTCGAAACCGGGTCGGCGTGCGCGGAGAGCGCGGCGACCAGCGCGTGCCCGGACTCGTGCACGGCCACCGACTGCTTCTCCTCGGGCAGCAGCACGTTGGTCGCGTCCCGGCGGCCCAGGATGATCCGTTCCCGGGCGGCGTCGAGATCGTCGGCTGTGATGATGTTGCGCCCGCCCCGGACGGCGTTGATCGCAGCCTCGTTGACGAGGTTGGCCAGGTCCGCGCCGGAGAACCCCGGGGTGCCGCGGGCGACCACGGACAGGTCCACGTCGGGGGCGAGCTGCTTGCCCCGGCTGTGCACCGCGAGGATGGCGGCCCGCTCACTCTGGGCCGGCAGCGGGACGGTGACCTGCCGGTCGAAACGCCCGGGGCGCAGCAGCGCCGGGTCGAGGGTCTCCGGCCGGTTGGTGGCGGCGAGCACGACCACGCCTTCGGCCGGGTCGAACCCGTCCATCTCGGCGAGCAGCTGGTTGAGGGTCTGCTCCCGCTCGTCGTGGCTGCCGCCGAGCAGGCCCGAGCCCCGCTTGCCGCCGATCGCGTCGATCTCGTCGATGAAGATGATGGACGGGGCGCGCCTGCGCGCCTCGCCGAACAGGTCGCGGACGCGGGAGGCGCCGACCCCCACGAACATCTCGACGAACCCGGAGCCGCTCACCGACAGGAACGGCACCTCGGCCTCGCCGGCGACCGCGCGGGCCAGCAGCGTCTTGCCGGTGCCGGGCGGGCCGACCATGAGCACCCCGCCCGGCCCCCTCGCGCCGGCCTGCCGGTAGCGCCCGGGGTCGCGCAGGAAGTCGATGATCTCGCTGACCTCCTGTTTCGCGCCCTCGTAGCCGGCCACGTCGGCGAACCGGGTGGTCGGGCGCTCCGCATCGATGATCTTCGTGCGGGACCGGCCGATGCCGCCGAGCCCGCCGGCCAGCGAACGCTGGGCCTGCCGGCCCGTCCACAGGAAGAACCCGACCAGCAGGAGCAGCGGCAGGAAGCTCAGCAGGACCGACAGGAAGGACGTCCCGGTCCGGGTGGCCTTCACCTCGACGTTCTTCGCCTCCATGCGCTCGAGGACGCCCTGGGTGTCCAGCGCGGTCGGCACCTGCGAGGTGAAGCTGGCGCCGTCCTTGAGTGTCCCGGTGACGCCGCCCTTGTCGTTGACGGTGACGGCCTGCACCTTGCCGGCGTCCACCTGCTGGGTGAACCGGGTGAAGCTGTACGAGGTGGCCTGCTTCGGGAACAGGCTGGGCGCGAACAGCAGGGCCGCTGTGATCACAAAGCCGACGGGCAGCAGCCAGCGACGCCACTTCGGCGGGGGCGTGGGCGCGGGTTTGGGCGGGGTCTCCCGGGGCGGCCCGGAGCGCGCCGAGGTCGACGGATGCCACCGGGCGTCCTGGTGAAGGCCGGCTTTTCCGATCATCTATGGTTCTCCTGCCTGTGCTGACATCCTCGCGGGCACCGGCGAGGCCGCATGCGTCCGGTCGTGCGCGTCTGGCCGCTCGTGTCCGCGACCCGCGTCCGGCGCGGTGCGGTGTACCCCTTTTCAACGCATGAACGAGCCGTCAGGCTTCACGGCCGGCCGCGGGAGTTGCGGGAAGTCGCCGCGTGTCGCCGAATGTGGCTGCAAGTGGCCGGGCGGCCGAGAATTGTTCCATCAGGCGGCCGGCGGTCATGCTGGTACGGGCGGTCATGCTTGTATGGGCGGTGCGGCCTGGTACGGCGCACACTGGGCAGGCATCCGGGGCTTGTCCTGACGACGGGAAGTGGACCAGTGCGGATCAGGCGCAAGAGCGACGCTGTTCTGATCACACGTGCGGTGCTGTCCCGCCCGGAGGAGATCCAGCGACGCCAGCGCCGATACGTGATCTCGATGCTGTTCCGTACCGTCTGCCTGGTGCTCGCCGTGGTCGCGCTACACGGCTGGCCGCGTTTCGCCGCCGTCGTCATCGCTGTGGTCCTGCCGTGGCTGGCGGTGGTCGTCGCCAATGGTGGCCCGCCGCTCAGGCGGGAGCGCCCGTCCCTGTACGTCGCGTCGCCCCGCTCCGCGGACGACCTGCCCCCGGCCCTTCAGCCGGTCCGCCACGAGGTCGTCGACGGCCTCGTCGACGATGC
>NZ_CEVIVD010000207.1:0-640 GCF_982290655.1 Protofrankia sp. CiP1_Cm_nod3 | reverse complement strand
GCGGGCCGGGCGGCTGGTGCGGGCCGGACGGCTGGTGCGGGCCGGGCGGCTGGCGACGAAGGCCGGGAGGGCCAGGACATCGCAGGACGGAACGGCGACATCGCAGGACGGAACGGCCAGGACACCGTCGACGCGAGCCAGGCCGGCCGTTCGGACCGGGCTGATGGCGGGGATCGGGCTGGCGGTGGGGGATGGCAGGCCGGCTGTTCGGACCGGGCTGACGACGGGGATCGGGCCGCTGGCGGGAGCCGGGCCGGCGGTGGGGGAGAGCAGGGCGGTCGCATGGGCCGGGCCGGCGGCAGCCGTGAGGCCGGCGGCAGCCGTGAGGCCGGCGACGGCTGGGGGGCCGGCGGCGCCAGCCGCGGTACCAGCGCCGCCGAGCAGGTCAGCTCCGCGGCTCGTTCACGAGGGTGACCTACGGCGCTGGCGCAGGTGAGATCACGCGGAGACGGCCCCGGGGCCCGGTTACGAGGGCGGCCCGCTGACGGCCAGTGCCGGTACGGCTGGCAAGCATCGCCGCACCCGGCCGGCCGATGCCCCCACCCCACCACCCCGGTCAGACAGCCGCGCGTTCCGTTCTGATCGGGATAATGAGTACGTAAGTGGCTGCTACAGCGACCACTTGTTCCCTCGTTCTCGC
>NZ_CEVIVD010000206.1:0-6358 GCF_982290655.1 Protofrankia sp. CiP1_Cm_nod3 | reverse complement strand
GAGGGCCACCGCGGGGGACGTCAAAGCAGCAGCTCGGTCAGCAGGTGGATGACCAGGCCGGCGAGCGCCCCCACCACCGTGCCGTTGATGCGGATGTACTGCAGGTCACGGCCCACGTGCAGCTCGACCTTGACCGCGGTCTCGGTCGGCTCCCAGTTCGCGACCGTATCGGAGATCACCGTGGAGATGTCGGAGCGGTACCGCCGGACGAGCCACGCGACGGCCTCGGTGGCGGCGGTGTCGACACCCGCCCGCAGGTGGGGGTCGGTGACCAGCCGCCCGCCGAGCGCCTGCAGCTCGTCGGTGATCCTGGTCCGCAGCGCGCTGTCGGGATCGCCGGCGACGTCGGTCAGGATGGACCGGGTGGCGTTCCACATCGCCGCGGCCGCCTGGTGGATCTCGGGATGGTCGCGGACGCGCTCCTTGAGCTTCTCCACCCGTTCGGCGGTGTCCGGGTCGGTGCGCAGCTGCTCGCCGAACCGGGCGAGGAAGTCGTCCAGGGCCCTGCGCAGCAGGTGCTCGGGATTGGCGCGGACCTCGGCGGCGAACCGCAGCGCCTCCTCGTACGCGCGGGCGGCGATCACATCGTCCAGGAACCTCGGCGACCACGACGGCGCCTGGTCGGCGACGATCCGCATCACCGTGTCGGGGTTGTTGCGCAGCCAGGTCTCCGCCTGGACGGCGATCACGTCGACGAGCCGGTGGTGCAGGCCGCCGGCGGCGATCCGGCCGAGCGCCGTGCCCGCGGCCGGCGCCCAGGGACGGTCCATCACCCTGGCGAGGATGGTTTTCTCCATCACCTCCAGCGTCACCTCGTCCCGGATGTTCGAGACCGCCTCGACCAGCCGGCTGGACGCCTCCGCGGTGATCCTCTCGGCGTTGCCGCGCTCGCTGAGCCAGGTGCCGATCTGGACGGCCGCGCCCATGCTCGCGACCTTCTCCCGGATCACCGCGTCGGCCAGGAAGTTCTCGGAGACGAACCGCTCCAGGCTGCGGCCGAGGTCGTCCTTGCGGTTGGGGATGATCGCCGTGTGGGGGATGGGCAGGCCCAGCGGCCGGCGGAACAGCGCGGTCACCGCGAACCAGTCGGCGAGCGCTCCCACCGCGCCCGCCTCCGCCGCGGCCCGGACATAGCCCGCCCAGCCCGGCCCACCACCGGACTCCCAGCGCCAGAACACGACATAGACGACCACCACGAAGACCAGCAGGCCGGTCGCGATCGTCCGCATCCGGCGCAGCCCCCGCTGCAGCTCCGCGTCGCTGACCTGGCCGTCGCGGCCGGGCCCACCACCGCCGCGGCCGGCGGCGGCGCGAGGCCGGCCGGGATGTTGCCCGGGTGGCGCGTCCTCAGGCTGTGCTGTGTTGTCCGGCTGCGCCGGGGGTGGCGTCGTGGGCATCGTCCTCCACCCAGAGGTGTGTCGCGCCGATGGGAACCGGCGTTGGTCGAATGATCCCGGTCATGACCGCGCGGTTCCGGGCTGTCGGGGCGGCCGGGGCTGGTGATCGTGACCACCTGCCCACAGCGCGGCCGGCGGCCCCGGCCGTCGCCGCAGCGACCAGCCCAGAACGGCGAGGACGCCCAGCAGGGCACAGTAGGCACCGATCACCCGCCGCGGGTTCCCGTAAGCGGTCGCGAGCAGTTCTACCCCGAAGCCGGCGCCGACGACAGCCGCGACGACGGCGACAGCGATGACAGCGACGACGGCCGCCCTCGGCACGGGAGGCGGCAGCGGGCTCGATCCGGGGCCCGGCGCGACGCGGTCGCGGCGGGTGAGGGCCTTCAGGGCATGCCCGGCCGCGGGCGCGGCAAGCACGCCGATGATCGTGATGCCGGTGAGGAGGCCGACCGGGCCCGTCCGATGGGGGGTGACGACGAACCAGCTCCCGGCGGTGAAGACGATCAGGGATATCCGTGGCCTCGGTGCGCTGACCAGGATCGGCGCGAGCAGAAGCAGCAGGTAATGGCTCCATACGATGGGCGAGGCCACGAGCGCGGCGGCGAGCGTGCCAGCGAAGAGTATCCGCTCGTTCCCGCCGTGTCGTGGACGCGGCCAGCCGCCGGCCAGCACGGCCACGGCGGCCACGGCGGCCACGGCGGCCACGCGTGCGCACCAGGTGGCCACGCCCATGCCGAGACCGGTGTTGACCAGCAGGCCGGTGAGGCTGAGCCCCAGCGGCGCCTCCTCGCGGGCGAGCACCCCCAGCATCCCCAGGTAGGTGCGGGTGTCCACCGGGCTGGTCAGCTCCGTGACGGCCAGCAGCGCCCCGAGGCAGACAGCCGCCACCGCGCCCGCCTTCGTCCGGCGGGCCAGCACCAGCCACAGCCACACCGGTGCCAGGAACAGCTTGGCGTAGATGACACCGGCCGCAAGCATACCGGCGGTGACCGGACGGTCGCGAAAGCGCCACAGCGCGGCGAGGCCGAGGAACAGGACGGCGTTGAGCGTGCCCATCTGCAGGCCGGTGAGAGCACAGGAGGACATCAGCACCAGCGCGTACGCACGCCGGCCGCGGACGCCGAGCAGCCGGGCGCCGAGGAACAGCGCGCCCACCGACAGCGCGATGAAAACGGTCGCGCCGTTTTCGCCCAGCCACGACAGCGGGACGAAGGCGAAGGCGACGAGGTAGGGATACACATAGGCGAAGCCCGAGTAGACCTCGGGGGTTCCGGGAGACGGGTAGGGGCCGCGCCCGCCCCCGACGGCCGCGCCCGCGCGCAGGAACACGTCGACGTCATAGTGGGGGAGCGGGGCGATGTAGACCGTCCACAGCACCGCGACCAGCACGGCGAGTGGCGCTGCCCGGATCAGGGCCGGCCACGGCCGGGCGCGCCCGCCACCGACGGCGCCACTGGCGGCACCACCGACGGCGCCACCGATGGTGGCGGGAGCGGCACCGAGGGCGCTGGCGGCAGGCGCGCCGGCCCGGCCGCTGGTGCCGTGCGTCGCCGCCGGCCGGGCCGGCTGTCGGGGCGTACCTGTGAAAGCCGTCAACACGCACGCTCCGCCAACGCCGTACTCGTTTCGCCACCCGTCTCGCCGGCGGTCGGGCGACGCCGGCAGCCGGGCCGCGCCGGCGACGTCGGCGCGGCCGGCCCGTCCCCCGCGCGCTCCATCCCACCGGCCGTCGTGTTACCGGCCGTCGTGTCACCATGCTGACGCGTCCTGTCATGTCGAGGTGGCCCGCCGTATCGATGTAACACATCGCATCGGTACGGCACTGGTCGACGGCGCGGCACGTGTCCATCATGGCCTGTCGCACGCTGACGGCACGTCTCCCCGCCGCGCCGCGGGGAGCGGTCGGCCAGGCGGTGGGGCGCCAGCCGGTCGAGCGGGAGCCGGTCGTGGACGGGTGTCAGCCGGCCGGCGTCCGGGCGCGGCTCGCGGGGCCGTGCGCATCGCCAGGGCTGCGGACGTCGGCGGCGAGCAGGCACAGGTCATCCTCCCGGCCGCTGGGGCCGGCGACCTCTGTCAGCAGCCGGTCGCAGAACGCGTCCAGGCGGAGAGCGTCGGACTGTGCCGCGACCGCTGACAGGACGGCGAGCCGGTCGGTGATGGAGACGTCCCGGCGCTCCACCAGACCGTCGCTGTAGAGCAGCAGCCGGGCCCGGACCGGCAGCGTGACGGTGTCCTGCCGGTAGGCGAGGTTGTCCACGGCACCGAGGATCGGGCCGTGGACGACCTCCAGGAAGGCCGGGCGGCCACCGTCGAGGAGCAGCGGCGGCGGGTGGCCCGCGCACGACCAGGTCAGCGTTTTCCCGGCCATGTCGAGGCAGGCGACCACCGCGGTGGCATAGACCGCCGAGTCGCTGGCGGCGAGGTTGGACGACAGCTGGCTGGTGATCCTGGCGGGGGGATGGCTGAGCAGCGCGTAGGCGCGCGCCGCGTGCCGCAGTTCGGCCATGACCGTGGCCGCCCGCAGCCCGTGGCCGCCGACGTCCCCCACGATCAGGGTGAGCTCGCCGGTCGGGAGCACCAGCGCGTCGTACCAGTCACCGCCGACGTCGACGTCCCGGCCGGCGGGCAGGTAGCGGGCGGCCAGTTCCACGCCGGCCAGCTCCGGCAGGCGCTGGGGGAGGATCGCCCGTTGGAACGCTTCTGATACCGACAGTTGTTTCTCGTACAGGCGTACCCGTTCGAGGGCGTGCGCGCAGTGCCCGGCGAGCGTGGTCAGGAAGGCCCGCTCGTCGGGGTCGAAGAGCCGTTCGCTCTCCCAGAGCAGCACGATCACCCCGATCGGCCGCCCGGAGACGATCAGCGGGATGTGGGCTATCCACGCGGCGGCGGCCGCCTCGAGCAGGGGCCTGGCGTGCGGATAGTCGGCCAGGTGCTCCGCCCGGGAGTCGAAGCGGGCCCGGGCCGTGCGCAGGACGTCCGGGGTGGCCGCGGTTCCCCGCCCGGAGATCAGTTCCAGGAGCCGGCTGACCCGCTGGGACTGGACGGTCGGGGTGACCACCCGTACCCGTCCCTCGTCGCCGACCATCATGATGATGGCGCAGTCCGCGCCGAGGTCGTCCCAGGCCGATCGGACGATCACGTCCGCGACGTCCGGGACGGTCAGGGCCTGGCCGAGCGCGGCGGTCACGTCGAACAGCTGGCGGGCGCGGCTGAGTGCCGACGACAACGACGTGATCAGTGCCGCGCGGTGCGCCTCCGCGCGGTGGCGCTCGTCGACGTTGCGGAAATAGGCGGTTATCCCCTCCGGGGAGGGGAACAGCCGGACCTCGAAATGCCCGCCGAAGGCCGCGTAGTCGGCCTCGGACTCCACCGGCAGCTGGGTGTCCAGCGCCTGCAGGTACAGCTTCTCGAACGCTGGCCCCATGAGCGACGGCGCAAGATTCCACAACTGTTCGCCCACCAGCTCGCAGGTATCACAACCGAGCAGTCGGCTCATGACCGTGTTGACGAACACGAACCGGCTGTCGTCATCGAACACCACTACGCCGTCACTGACCTGTTGCAGAGCACGTCCAGCCTGCTCGCGGCCGACGCGCAGCGCGGTGGCGCCGGTACAGATCCCGGCCACGCGCACCACCCTGCCGGCGTCGTCGCCGACTATCCCGCCACGGACCTGGAGCCAGACGGGCGCACCGTCGGGGCGCACGACCCGGAACTCCTCGAGAAAGGGCTCGCCGGTCGCCAGCACCTCGTCCATCCGGGTCCGCAGGAGCGGCACGTCGCTCGGGTGCACACAGGAGAAGAAGGCCTCGACCGGCCCGGTGAAGGATCCCAGCTCGACACCGTGCAGGTTGGCGGCGCGCTGATCCCAGCGCAGCCGGTCGGCAGCGACGTCCCACTCCCAGATGCCCACGCCGGCCCTGTCCAGCGCGAGCAGCGCGTGTGCCGGCAGACCGTTCGCATGTCGGTGAAGCCGGGGTCTGTCGTCACCACCCGATCCCACGTCACGCTCCCCACTGGCTGTCGGCGTTCCCGTCTGCCGGCGTCGCTGGCCCGGGACACACCCTGAATGACCGGCGGCGGCAGCTCAGGTGGGGGGAGCTGATGGATCGCGACTGGTCCGTGGGGTCTTACGGGTAGGCATCGGCCCGGCTCGACAAGTCAACCACGAGGCATCGTGCCTCGTTGCCCGATAGGACAGAACAGTCCATTATCTCGCCGGATTACCGCCGGCGGCGATCACGGTCATGTGGGCATGCTCACGGCTGGCCGGCGTCCCGCCGGCCGTGGATCACCGGCAGGTCACCGCTCGCGGATGCCGACGCGGTCGTGCAGGGCGCGCAGGGGGCGGGGCGCCCACCAGTTCCAGTCGCCGGCAAGGCGCATGAACGCCGGGACGAGGACGGGGCGGACGATCAGGGCGTCGAGGAGGATGGCGAGCCCGGTGCCGAGGCCGAAGAACTTGATGAACGACACCCCCGAGACCAGGGTCGAGAAGAAGGACACGGCGAGGATGAACGCGGCGGCGCTGATGATCCGTCCACTGCGGGACAGGCCGATGATGACGGCCTGCCGCAGCGTGGTGCCGTTGTCGTGCTGTTCACGGATACGGGCCAGGACGAAGACGGCGTAGTCCATGGACAGCCCGTAGGTGATGCAGAACAGCAGGACGGGGATGGCGACCGGGAGGGGGGCGGGGGGGGGGGGGTGATGCCGAGCGGGCCGGCGAGATGGCCGTCCTGGAAGATCCAGACCATGCTGCCGAAGACGGCGCTCAGGCTGAGCAGGTTGAACACGAGGGCTTTGAGCGGGAGGACGACGCTGCCGGTGAGCAGGAACAGCACGGTGAAGGTGATGACGGCGATGAGGACGAGGGCCAGCGGGAGATGGCGGCCGATGGAGCCGGTGATGTCGAGGAGCTGGGCCGCCTGGCCGGTGACGAGAACCCGGTGGTGCTGGGG
>NZ_CEVIVD010000205.1:0-6395 GCF_982290655.1 Protofrankia sp. CiP1_Cm_nod3 | reverse complement strand
GGTCGAAGTGGGCCATGGACGGGGTGGCCGGGCCGTACGGGGCTGCGGCGGCGTGCGGGCCGTGCGGGGCTGCCGGGGCGTACGGGACATTGTGACGTTCCCGGGCCGCGGCCCGGGAACGGTGCAGGGCCCGGGTCTCCACGAACATCGTGCCCAGGACCACCGCGGACGCGGCGGCGAAGCCGAGCGTGCCGGGCATCTCGATCAGGCCGGTCGCGCCGCCGGCGACCCAGGCGAGCTGCATCGCGGTCTCCGAGCGGGCGAACGCCGAGTTGCGGGTGTCCTCGGCGACGTCCCGCTGGATGATGGCGTCCAGCCCGAGCTTGCCGGTCGAGCTGGCCATGGTGACCAGCAGGGCCGCGAGCAGCGAGGTCAGCTTGGTGTAGTTGACGGCAGCGCCCAGGCAGCCGCCGGCGGCCATCAGCAGCGACAGCATCAGCAGCGCTTCCGGCCGTTTACGGCCGAGACGGCCGCCGACGAACACGCCCAGGCCGCTGCCCACCCCGGCGCAGATCGCCAGCCCGGCCAGCCACAGGTTGTTGCCGCCGCTGGTCCGCAGCAGGAACGCCAGGTAGAAGGTGAGGAACCCGACCAGGCCGCGCAGCACCAGCGAGGCGCGCAGGGCCACCGGCAGCCCGCCGAGCGCGCGGCGCAGCCGGCCGGTGATGTCCCGGTGCGGGCGGAAGCGGCCCGCCCCGAGGACGGCGCGTTTCTCACCCGCGGCGGAGTCGACGTGTCCGGGCAGGTTGAAGGCGAGCAGAACACCCGTCATGTAGACGATGGCGCAGATCCGCAGCACCCACGGGTAGCCGATGTAGGGAATGTTGGCGATACCGAGCCCGAGCGGGGCCGCCACCGCCCCGGCCACGATGTTGACCAGGGAGATCCGGGAGTTGACCTTCACCAGGGTCAGTTCCCGGGGGGTCACCCGCGGGATGACCGCGCTGCGGGCCACCCCGAACGACCGGGACAGCATCAGCAGCCCGAGCGCCAGCGGGTAGACCGCCACTCCGTCGAGGGAGCTCGCGAGCTGCCAGGCGAGCATGCCGCGGGCCAGGCAGATCGCGGCCAGGGCGGTCCGGCGGCCATAGGCGAACCTGTCCAGCACCGGGCCGATCACCGGTGCCAGCAGGACGAACGGCACCATCGTGATCAACAGGTACAGGGCGACTTTCGAACGCGCCTCACCGGTGGGTACCGCGAAGAAAAGTGAGCCGGCGAGTGCTACCGTGACCAGCGCGTCCCCGGCCGCGTTGACGAACGAGAGCTCCACCAGGGAGGCGAGCCCGGACTGTTCGGCGCCGCCCCGGCGGGCGGAGGCCCGCAGCCTCCGCACCCTCCTGGCGACACCGGCACCCACGTTCACCATGCTGAGTGTCCTCCCCCCCAGGAGAGCCATCACGACCACGCAGCGCAGTTCCGGAACGTGTAGGCGACAATACGTGCGTGGAGGCTCAGGATGTACAGCTCGGCCCGGCAGCACCCCCGGCACCGGTGAGCGGGGACGCAACGGTGCCCGTCGATCCTGACCGGCCCGTCGACCTGGACCGGCCCGTCGACCCGGACCGGCCTGTTGACCCGGACCGGCCTGTTGACCCGGACCGGCCTGTTGACCCGGACCGGCCTGTTGACCCGGACCGGCCTGTTGACCCGGACCGGCCCGTCGACCCGGCGGAGCCCGTCGACCCGGCCCGGGGCGACCGGCCGGCGCGGGCCGCTCGGGCGAGCCGGCCGTCCGCCTCACCCCGGACCCCGCGCGCACCCCGGGCGCCGC
The DNA here is from genome assembly GCF_982290655.1 of Protofrankia sp. CiP1_Cm_nod3. Classification (NCBI taxonomy): domain Bacteria; kingdom Bacillati; phylum Actinomycetota; class Actinomycetes; order Frankiales; family Frankiaceae; genus Protofrankia; species Protofrankia sp. CiP1_Cm_nod3. The sequence continues at coordinate 4,621 of NZ_CEVIVD010000205.1, read as the reverse complement.
GCCCACCCGTGCTGGACGCCGTGTGTGCCGCGGCCGTCGAGCAGGCCCGGGCCGCCGCGTTCGCCGAGGCCGGTGATCCCGGTCTGGTCGGTGAGCATCTCGGTGTCGAGGCCGACGGCGAACGGCTTGTCCTGCACCGTTTCGCCTGCCGGTCACGCGCCTACCCGAACTGGGTCTGGACGGTGGTGGTCACGCGCGCCGCGCGTATGCGCAAGGCCACCGTGGACGACGTGGTGCTGCTGCCCGGCGAGGGTGCGCTGACCGCCCCGCAGTGGGTGCCGTGGTCCCAGCGGCTGCGCCCCGGTGACGTCGGCGTCGGCGACCTGCTGCCGACCGCCGTGGACGACCCGCGCCTGACGCTGCGTCTCGGCGACGTCGAGGAGTTCGTCGACACCGACGCGTGGCACGAACTCGGCCTCGGCCGTCCGCGTCTGCTGTCAGTGACGGGTCGTGACGATGCGCTGGCCCGTTGGTATGCCGGTGAGTCCGGCCCGGAGGCGTCCATCGCCCGGGTCGCCCCCGCCGCCTGCCGGACCTGCGGTTTCCACGTGCGTCTCGCCGGCGCACTGGGGCAGGTGTTCGGGGTGTGCGCGAACGAGATGGCGCCGGACGACGGCCGGGTGACCGCGCTCGACCACGGCTGCGGCGCCCACTCGGAGGCGCTGGTGGCGCCGTCCGCGCACCCGGAGTCGATCGTGTACGACGACGACCCGGGCGACGCGGGGTCCGCCGACCTGGAGCTGGTCGGCGTCGCCGCGCATCCGCCGGGCTCGGTCCCGGACGATCCCGCCCAGGCCGCCCCAGCCTGGGACGCCGCCGGCCCGGAGCCCTACGGCCACTCCTGACGCGGCTCCCGGCTCTCCGTTCGGTTCCGCCTCTCTCTTGGCGGCCGATGGCGGTTTAGAAGCCGGAATGAAGCAGCCTGTGCACCTTGAGCCTTCCACGGGCCCGTGGCCTGCGAAGACGCTCCCGAGGATGTATGTGTTACTTTATTATGATTCCTGAGTGCCGAAGTCTGAGCGCCTCTCGAAACAGGAGATTATGAAGATCTCGAGAATGCCGACGAAAGTTGGCCGGAAGTGTTCTCGGAGTAGTTAGCACGTCGCGTGGCCTCTTGGCAAATTCCTTGAGCTGCCCGAGGATCCGATGAGGTGCGATAAGATTGAGCCTTTCCGCGTAACGACTCATGACTGTCCGCGACCGACACTCTCCATAGCTGATAGCTGACACGCCCGGGAACTGACGATTCAACAAGAAGACGCGGGACCCCGCTAAGAAGACTGCTCCGACCAAAGATCAGCCTTAGAAAGGTTCCGCGTCCCGGTGAGTGTGACATATACGGCCGTGTTGCCATCACGCGAGGAAACCGTTGAGTTTCTGGAGGGTTTACTCGCCGCGGAACGCACCCGACGCGGCACCCACACCGATACCCGCGCGCTGATCCGCCACCAGCAAGCAGTCCTGATACTGCGCTGGTTCCTTGACAGCACGCGGTCACCGTCGTGCGTACGGATATATGAGCCGCGATCCATACCGCGCGCCTTCACATGGCATGGCTTGCGATCGGCGGGTATCTCGTCCACCCGTGCTACTACAACGGGTTGACCATCTACCTCGACGATATCGATCTCGGGTCGAATCGGCGGCTCAAGTTGGTCGGTACAAGCTGAGGCGAGATCGTTCGCGAGCTTCGACACGTCGGTCTCCACCGGCCGGAACCCCTTTGACTCGTCGAGTCCGAGGATCAGCAGGCCTCCTTGGGAGTTCGCGAAGGCCGACACGGTCTCGGCAGCCGATCTGGGCAGTCCTCCAGCGGATGCCTTCACTTCTACGGTTTGCAGGTCCGTACCGGCGCGCCGGAGGCGTACGAGTGCCTCGTCGAACTCGCTCTGGAGGCTCGTCATCACACTCCCATCTCACAACTTCAATCAGTCTACATACAAATTTTGGAGTCAAGCTTGGGTGATGGACTTGTGTGATGGAGGGCTGACAGTTGGACCTGTGGAGCGGGTAATGCCAGGAGCGTGGAACGCGGGCTGTGACGACCTGGGGGACTCAGCGCCAGATCTGGATCTGTCTGGAAACGGTGCCAGCGGCTGTCGGCGACGCCGGCCGGCTGGACGCAGTAGTGATCATGTCGGACATGGGCGCAGCCAGGCCCGGCGCCGCTGGAAAGCTGCGGATGGGGGTGACCTACCTTGGTCGAGGCTCACCAGTCAGGGCATCGTTGACCTGGCCCGATCGGGTTCGTCCTGGCGGGATGCCTGGGGCTGGCCGGGCTTGCGGGCGCTGGGCGGCTTCACCGGGAAGCGTCCGGGAAGATGGGTGGCGTGACCGGTACACCGACCGCACCCACCGTCCCGTCCACGCTGCTTTCCGACGCTGTTGTGCCTGGCGCGACCGCGCAGCCCTACCATGAGCTCGGGCTTACTGACGACGAGTATGCCCGTATCGTCAGCACGCTCGGGCGCACGCCGTCCGACGCCGAGCTTGCCATGTACTCGGTGATGTGGAGCGAGCACTGTTCGTACAAGTCGTCCAAGGTGCACCTGCGCCAGTTCCGCGACACGCCCGCGGGTGACCGGCTGCTCGTCGGCATGGGCGAGAACGCCGGGGTGGTCGCGGTCGGCGAGGGGCTCGCCGTCACATTCAAGATCGAGTCGCACAACCACCCGAGCTTCGTCGAGCCGTACCAGGGCGCGGCGACCGGCGTCGGCGGGATCGTCCGCGACATCCTCACCATGGGCGCCCGGCCGGTCGCCGTCCTCGACCCGTTGCGCTTCGGGGACGCCGACGCCCCCGACACCGCCCGGGTGCTGCCCGGGGTGGTCGCGGGCATCGGCGGCTACGGCAACTGCCTCGGCCTGCCCACGATCGGCGGGGAGGTCGTCTTCGACCCGTCCTACCAGGGAAATCCGCTGGTCAACGCGCTGTGCGTCGGCGTGCTGCCGGTCGGCCGGGTGCAGACGTCGGCGGCGACCGGGGTCGGCAACGCGGTCGTCCTGCTCGGCGCCAAGACCGGCCGGGACGGCATCGGCGGCGTGTCCGTGCTGGCGTCGGCGACCTTCGACGAGGGCGGCGGGCCGGCGCGCCGGCCGTCCGTCCAGGTCGGCGACCCGTTCACCGAGAAGATCCTCATCGAGTGCTGCCTGGAGCTGTTCGACCGCGGCTTCGTCGTCGGCATCCAGGACCTCGGCGGGGCCGGGCTGACCTGCGCGCTGACCGAGACGACCGCGGCCGGGCTCGCCGCCGGCGGCCCCGGCGGGATGGCGGTCGACCTCGGTCTCGTCCCGCTGCGCGAGGCGTCGATGGCGCCGCACGAGATCCTCGCCAGCGAGTCCCAGGAGCGGATGCTCGCGATCGTCACCCCGGACGCGCTGCCCGAGGTGCTCGCGCTCGCCGAACGCTGGGGTGTGCTGGCCACCAGGATCGGGACGGTCACCGACAGCGGGCGCCTCGTCGTCCGCTGGCACGGTGAGGTCGTCGTCGACGTCCCGCCCGGCTCGCTCGCCGACGACGGGCCCGTCTACGACCGGCCGGTGCGCCGGCCGGCGGACCTCGACGCCCTGCGGCTGGACGACCCGGCGGCACTGCCGCGCCCGAGCACCGGGGACGAGCTGCGCGCCACCCTGCTGACCATGATCGCCTCGCCGAACCTGTGCTCGAAGGCGTGGGTGACCGACCAGTACGACCGGTACGTGCAGGCGAACACCGTGCTCGCGCAGCCCGAGGACGCCGGGGTGGTCAGGCTCTCGGAGGAGACGGGCCTCGGCATCGCGCTGGCCACGGACGGCAACGGCCGCTACACCCGGCTCGACCCGTTCGCGGGCGCGCAGCTCGCCCTGGCCGAGGCGTGCCGCAACGTGGCCGCGGCCGGGGCCACACCGATCGCGGTGACCAACTGCCTGAACTTCGGCTCCCCCGAGGACCCGGAGGTCATGTGGCAGTTCGCCGAGGCCTGCCGGGGCCTCGCGGACGCCTGCCGCCGGCTCGGTCTGCCGGTCACCGGCGGGAACGTGTCGTTCTACAACCAGACCGGCGCCACGCCGATCAACCCGACGCCGGTCGTCGGCGTCCTCGGCCTGTTCGACGACGTGGCCCGGCGGGTCCCGATCGGCTTCACGGACGAGGGTGACTCGCTGCTGCTGCTCGGGCGGACCCGGGAGGAGTTCGGCGGCTCAGAGTGGGCCTGGGTGACCCACCGTCACCTCGGCGGGCGCCCGCCCGCCGTCGACCTCGCGGCCGAGAAGCTGCTCGCCGAGATCCTGGTCGCCGGCTCCCGCGACGGGATGCTCACCGCGGCGCACGACCTCTCCGACGGCGGGCTGGCGCAGGCACTGGTCGAGTCCTGCCTGCGGGGCGGGCACGGCGCCCGGATCGTCTTCCCCCGGGACGCGGACCTGTTCACCGAGCTGTTCAGCGAGTCGGCGGGCCGCGCGGTGGTGGCCGTGGCCCGCTCCGAGGAACTGCGCTTCACCGACATGTGCGCCGCCCGCGGACTGCCGTGTCGGCGCATCGGCGTGGTCGACGGCGACACCCTCGAGGTCCAGGACGCCTTCACCGTCACCCTGGCCGACCTGCGAACCGCCCACACCTCCACCCTGCCCTCCCTGTTCACCAC
>NZ_CEVIVD010000204.1:2279-6713 GCF_982290655.1 Protofrankia sp. CiP1_Cm_nod3 | reverse complement strand
CCGTTATGGTCACGGACAGCAAGCTACACGGAGAAGCGATGACCAGCACATCGCCGGACACGGACCGCACCGTCCCGGGGGAAGACATGCCACAGCCGAACCCGCCGAACACACCTGATGAGGCGGGACGAGGCCGGGAGCCGGTGTTCACCCCGCTGAGCCCGGAGGATCCCCGCGAGATCGGCACATATCCGCTCTGGGCCCGGATCGGCGAGGGCGGCATGGGGATTGTGTACCTGTCCCACACCCCCGGCGGCCGGCAGGTCGCGCTCAAAGTGGCCTGGCCGGGGCTCGCCACCGATCCCGAGTTCCGGCGTCGCTTCGAAGAAGAGGTGAAGATCGCCCAACGGGTCCTGGGCTTGTACACCGCTCCGGTCATCGCCTGTGACCCGCACGCCCCACGCCCGTGGCTGGCCACCGCCTACATTGCAGCCCCCTCTCTCGCCGTAACCGTCACCCGTCATGGACCACTGCCAGCGGAGACCGTCCTGCTGCTGATCGCCGGAGTCGCGGAGGCACTGCAGTCCATCCACGACGCCGGTGTGATCCACCGCGACCTCAAGCCAAGCAACATCATTCTTGCCGCGGACGGCCCCCGAGTAATCGATTTCGGTATTTCCCGGGCAATCGAAGCCGCCCAAACAAAGATCACCCAGACCGGGGTTCGAATCGGCACGCCTGCGTTCATGGCTCCCGAACAGGCTCAGGGAGTCTCTCTGAGCACGTCCGGGGACATTTTCTCCCTCGGCTCCACCGCCTACTATGCGATCACCGGCAGGCTGCCGTTCGGCGGAGACGCTGCCGTCTCCTACCGGATCGTGCACGGGCAGCCCGACTGGGACAGCTGCCCGGACCGGGTCCGCGATGTGCTGGAACGGTGCATGGAGAAGGATCCGACAGCTCGCCCCACTCCGGCGGAGCTGATCGAGCTGTGCCGGGCGGCATCCACCGACGAGCGGCTGCGCATCGACGAGAACTGGCTGCCTCCCACCGTGGTCGCGGATCTCAGCCGCTATGATGCCACCCCACCCAGACCATCCGATCTGCCTAAATCGCTGAAACTATTCAGTTCGTTCATATCATCCGGTCCGTCGCCAGACGAATTCAAGCCTCCTCAGCCGGCACCGGACACACCCGAGCCGCCTGGGCGTCCAGGCCGCAAACGGCTGTGGTGGATTGTCAGCGGGTGCGCTGCGGTCGTGCTTGCGATGGTCACGACCGTGCTCATAATTCGCACATCAGGAGGAAATGCACCGTCGGACGAGGCGGCCGGTTCGCCCAGGCCCTTCGTGACAGAAGAATCCGGTCAGAGCCGGGATACGTCGACAGCTCCGGTGGCTACCGGCGGAATCACCCTCCATAGCAACCGTTTCGGGCAGGGCATGTGCCTTGACGCCGACATCAACTATCAGGGCGTCAACGGCACGAGGGTCCAGCTCTGGACGTGCAACGGATCCGTCCAGCAACAGTGGTACTACGAAGGCGACCTGCATACCGGAGCGTTGATTCACAGCGTGAAGTGGCCGGGGATGTGCCTCGACGCCGACACGAACACCATCGGCAGTAACGGCGGGAAGGTACAGCTCTGGATGTGCAACGGGTTCGCCCAGCAACGGTGGTACTACCGTAACACCGCGGGGGCAAACGCCTATCAGAACGGATGGGGCGCCCCGTACGGCCGGTGCCTCGATGCCGATTCCAACGCCGGCTGGGACGGCACGAGGGTGCAGCTGTGGGAGTGCAACCAGACCACCCAGCAACAATGGCGGGAGTAGACCGTTCGGCAACCCGGACCACCACCGGGGCTTCCCTCGCTCGTCGAAGGTATCGCTGATCCGCCGGTGTCACTCGCTCACCGGCCGGTCGGCGGACGAGCGACACCGGGGAGCACCACCTCAGACTCCACCGGCGGAAAGCAGGATGTCGAGTTTGGTGTAGCCCTCGTTGACCCCGCTCTCCATCCCGCTGCGCAGCCAGGCGTCCCGGCTGTCGAAGCTGTCCACCAGCGACTGGGCGTGCAGTCTGGTACGGCCGTCGCCGAGGTCCTCGAACCGCAGCGTCTCGAGCGCGACGCCGTCCGGTTCACCATCGAACGTGAAGGTCTGCACGATACGGTCGGTGCGGACCTCGTGGAAACTACCGTGGAAGCCGAACTCGTTGCCGTCGTGCTCGGCGACATAACGCCAGCTTCCACCGGTCCTGGCGTCCCAGTGCTCGATCCGGGTCCGCAGTCCGTTCGGCCCGACCCACCGCGCGAACAGGGCGGGGTCGGTGTGCGCCCGGAACAGCTGTTCCGGGGTGGCCGCGAAGTCCCGGGTGATCCGGATGATCGGTACGTTCTGGTCGGCTTCGATCACGGCGGCAGCGATGGTGCTCATCAGGCTGTCTCCTTTTCCTTTGTCGGCTGTTCGTCGTCACGGGCGTTGTTCGTGGTGATGTCGGTGACGCCGGTGATGCTGGCGGCGTCGTCGTTCATGGCGGCCAGCACGGCGTCGAGGCGTCGGTAACGCTCCTCGGCCTGCCGCCGGTACCGCTCGATCCACGCGGTCATCAGGTCGAACACCTTCGCCTCGAGGTGCACCGGGCTGCGGCCGGCCTCCGGCAGCGCCGTCTCCCCATCGCCCCGGGACACGGTGGACCTGTGTCGGACGAGTGGTCAGATCGCCAGGGCGAGCTCAGTGAAGGCAGCCGTCAGCCGCTGGCGGGGTTCGGCGTCCGTGCCGAGCGGTGATGCCCCGCCGCGGTGTTGGCGGCACACTGCCGCACACGTCAGAGCGCGAGTACCTGACGTAGCCCCCGGCCCAGGTCTCGCATGAGGCTCTCCGGGACAGCGCCGACAGCGTGCCCGAGTTCGTCCTTGTTGAGCGTGACGATGGCGGTCACGTTGGCCACAGAGTCGCATTGTAGGCCGGTCACCGCGGCGGGGAGGAAGACGTTGCCGGGCATGGTGGCGAGCGCGGTATTCGACGTGATGACGACTGCGACGACTGTGGCCAACCGGCTCGCGTTGTAGAACGCGGACTGGACGACCACCACTGGGCGGCGTTTCGCGGGGCGGCTGCCCTCCGCCTCACCGAGGTCGACCCAGCGAATATCGCCACGGCTGATCACCAGCCCTCGCTGTCGCCCAGTGCTCGCCGGCCGGCGAGCACCGCGTCCTGGAACGAGTCGTCGGGACCCGCGAGCTCAAGAGCGGCGTCGATACGCTCAGTCAGGGACTGGGCGTCGAGCTCCTGGATGTAGCGACGGGCGGCTGTCGTGAAGAACTCGGAGCGACTCACGCCGAGTGCGGCCGCGCGACGCTCAGCCTCGTTGAACGTCTCGTCCGGGATCGAGATCGCAGTCTTCATGCGCTTAGTATAACCGGGTATGACCACGCGGTCGCGTGCCGCTACGAACTCGACACGGACGCCGAACCCCGCCAGCGGCTGACGGCTGCCTTCACCAAGTTCGCCCTGGCGATCTGATCATCGGTCCGGCGCATCCACCGCATCCTGCCTGCGCCCAATGCAACAGTGCCTCCGGCCCCGACAGGCCGTACATCAGCATCACCCTGGGCCACAGTCCCAGGCCGGCTTCTGGCACCCCACAAGTCGTCACGGAAGCAGATCGAACGCCGGGACCCCTACCTGCCGACGGCCCGCCCCAGGACGACGTCGCCATCCTCACTGTCTTCCTACTGCGGCAGCCTCCTCAGCCCGGGACCGGCCCCGTGCCCGGGATCACCCGGCAGTCGGCGCACGAGTGCTGCAGCGCTACCGTGCGTCGGACAGACACCAGTCGATCTTCTACCCGTATTCTGGCTATGATTCAGACCGGTCACTATTCTGACCTCTATGGAGACTATTTCGATCACGCAGGCCAAGGCCCGGATCGCCGAGCTCGCCGACCGGGTAGCGCGGGAGCACGACCACTTCACGATCACCCGTAACGGCCGGGCCGACGTCATGCTGATCTCGGTGGCAGAGTACGAGTCGATGCAGGAGACGCTCGATCTGCTCTCCGATGACGAGGCCCTGGCCGATCTACGCCAGTCGCGGGAGGACTTCGCGACAGGGGACACGTTCGCCGTGGAGGAGGTCCGGGCCGAGCTGGAGCGCCGCCGCGGGGCGGCCTGATGGCCGCCAGCGACGAGGAGGCCGACGCAGGCGCCGCCGAGAAGCCCAGCCCGTACACGGTCCTGTTCTCCCGGCAAGCTCGCCGAAACCTCAGCGAGCACCTTCCACTGGACGTGGCGATCGCGGCGACGGAGGCCGTCTACCGGACAGTCGCACTCAGCCCCTCCCGAGTGGGCAAGCCACTCAACGAACCCTTCGACGGGTACTACTCGGCCCGCCGTGGCACCTATCGGATCATCTACCGCATCGATGAAGCCAGCCGTGCCGTAGAGACCCACTCGATCCGCCACCGCCGCGACGCCTACCGCGCATAGGG
>NZ_CEVIVD010000204.1:0-1982 GCF_982290655.1 Protofrankia sp. CiP1_Cm_nod3 | reverse complement strand
AAACACCAAAAACCGCAAGATCTGTCACGCCCCGCCTGAACGCCTCCGCGCGGCGCTGGAGTGAGCCGCTCCCGACCACATGGTTGACTACACAACGACCATCGAATGAGGAAAGTTGCGGTAACGGCAGGTTGCGATCCACTCGTCAGGGCGGTTCAGTTTTCGCAGATCAGCGGTTCGCTACGGCGAGTGGTGGAGCTGAGGGGATGGAACTTGAACCCCGATCTAGCCCACTACCTGCGGAAACGCGGCTGATTCCAGTCCTTGCCCCGACCGCTGGGCAACGAACGAGGAACAGTTCGGTCCTGGTGGCGTTCCCGGAGACAGCACAACAGGCTGGTCGCCCCTGCCGGCGAGTGGCCGAAGGGCCAGGGACAGAGCGCCACGAGCCGAGCCGACGCCCATTGGCCTGTCCGAGGCCGCGGAATCGCGGACGCCGATCGGCCGGCTTGTGACCCATCCCGCACACTGAGGGATATGTCGCATCCATCCGGCGAACCGTCCCCCAAGCCCCATTCTGGGGCCGCCCCGGCCCGGTCCGGGCGGTGGCCGTCACCCCCGACGGATCCGAGATCGTCAGTGTGGGTGATCAGACGATCCGGGTGTGGAACCGTCGCAGCGGAATGCAGGTCCGTGGCACCGGGACCGGTGGTGGGCCGTCCCGGCGAGGCGTGCTTGCCGGGGTACGCAGCGACGAGCCCAGCGACGTCGACCTGCTCGACATCGCCGAGGACGTGGACACGCTGGCCACACTGATCGCCGCGTCCGGCACCGAAGCACCGCTGGCAATCGCGGTACTCGGCGAGTGGGGCGCGGGGAAGTCCACGCTGTTACAGCAGGTACGCGGCCAGGTCGACCGGCTCGCCGCCCTGTCGCTGAACAACCTCGGCCGCAGCGCATACGCCGCTTCGATCCGGCAGATCACCTTCAACGCCTGGCACTACAGCGACGACCACGTGTGGACCGGGCTGATCGAGCACCTGTTCCGCGAACTGGCCCGCAACGACCAGACGACCACCCCAGCCGATCCCGCCGCGACCCGGGACGAACGCGACCACCTCCACGGCCGCATCCGGGAACTGGAAGCCGACCGTGACCGCCTCGACGCCACGATCAGCACTGTCGACGCCGCACCCGCCCCGACCGGCCGGCTCGCCACGGTCGGCTCCCCGACCAGACTGTGGCGGGCGGCCACCGCGGCGATGCGCACACTCGCCGGTGACCTGCGCCGCGGGTACCGGATCCTCGCCGGCTGGGCCATCCTGCTCGCCGCGGTGGGGGTGCTGTGGTGGTGGCTCGGCCCGTGGCTGCACACCGCGGTCACCGCCGTCGCCGGGATCCTGGCGTTCGCGCCCCTGGCCGTGCTGCCCCGGGTCCACGGGTGGGCGGTGGCGTTCACCGATACCGAACAGCGCCGGCTGGCCGACGACGCAGGCCGGGTACGCCGCGAACTGGCCGATACCCGTGCCCGCCTCGCGCAGGTCGACGCCGCCGCGAACCTCGCCGACATCCTCGAACGCACCGCGGACGTCGCCACCTACCAGGACTACCGGGGGCTGGTGGGCCGGGTCAGCCGCGACCTCGACACCCTCGACCGCGCCCTGACCGCCGCACGCACCGAGTGGCAGACCAGCGGCAGCACCGCCCCACCCCCGCTGGAACGCATCGTGCTCTACGTCGACGACCTCGACCGCTGCCCACCCGACCGGGTCGTGGAAGTCCTCACCGCCATCCACCTGCTGCTCGCGCGACGGCTGTTCGTCGTCCTCGTCGCGGTCGACGCCGCCTGGCTGCGCCGCAGCCTCACCGCCCACCACAGCGCCATGTTCGGCCTCCCCGCCGCGGACACCGACACGACGCCCACGGCTACCCCCGTCGACTGGCTCGACAAGATCTTCCAGATCCCTTTCGCGCTCCGGCCGATGGGCGCCACCGCTACCGGCTACCTGGCCGCCCTGCTACCCGCCGCACCAGCCGGGGCC
>NZ_CEVIVD010000203.1:4110-6526 GCF_982290655.1 Protofrankia sp. CiP1_Cm_nod3 | reverse complement strand
CGTGGGGGCGGTGCCGCCCCCACCGGTGGGGGCGGTGTGGCTGCGGGCCGCGGCCCGTAGCGCCTGGGCCCGGCCGGGGACGGGCGGTGGTAGCGGCCGGGTCCGCACGGTGCATGCGGGGGCGTCCGCGGAATCGACGACGAGGCGGACCGCGGCGGTGAACGCGGGTAGGTGGGCGAGGTCGTGGTCGGTCAGGACGGGGTGGACGTGGCGGGCCAGCCCGGTGGCGTCCGTCGGTGAGCAGGCGAAGAAAATCTTCGTGCGGGCGTTGGTGGCGAGTGCGTCGGCGAGGTCGCCGGGGAGCTGACGCAGATGCTGGTGGGCGAGGGTCAACGAGAGCCGGTAGCCGCGGGCCTCGGCGAGCATGTCCTCCACCGCCCCGGGCAGGGTCAGAAAGTTCTGGCATTCGTCGAGGATGCAGGCGGCGTCGGGCCGCTGGTGGGGGGCGCGGCGGGCCCGCTGGAGCACGGTCTGCCACACCTTCGCGAGCACGATCGAGCCGAGGATCTGGCAGGCGTCCTCCCCGACCTGCCCCTTGGGGATGCGCACCAGCAGGATGCCGCCGTGGTCGAGGACGTCGGTCAGGTTGATGGTGGACGGGCCGGCGGCCAGCGCGGCGCGGACGAACCGGCGTAGCAGCAGGGCGCGCAGCTTGTTCAGGATCGGGCCGGTCGCCTGGGCGCGGGCCCCGTCGGACAGGTCGGTGTACCAGGCCCAGAAGCCGGCGAGGACCGGGTCGGTGATCCCGGCGGTGGCCCGGCGGCGGGCGAGCGGGTCGGTGAGCAGCGTGACGATGTCGAGCAGCGTCGGTACCGGCCGGCCGGCAGCCTGGCCGGGGCCCGTGCCGGCGCGGGTGAGCAGGGTCAGGCAGGCCGCGCGCAGCAGGTCGTCGGTGCGCGGCCCCCAGCTGTCCGCCCAGATCCGTCGGAAGATCCCGACGAGCTGGTCGGTGGCGAGGTCCGGGTCGCGGCCGTCGAGGATGTTCAGGCACGGTGGTGGGGCGGCGTCCTGCGGATCGAGCAGGATGACCCGGTCGGCGACCGCGGCGGGCAGCCGGGCGAGCAGGTCGGTGATCAGGTCGCCCTTGGGGTCGATCGCGACCAGCCCGCGGCCAGCCTGCGCATCGTCGAGGATCATGTTGGCGAGCAGGGTGGATTTCCCCGAGCCGGTGGCGCCGAGGATGTGGACGTGGTGGCGGGCGTCGGCGACCGTCAGCCCGACCGGGCGGCGCCGGCCCGCGTCACTGTCGCCGATGACTTTCACGGCGGGGCCGGCGTGCGGGATCCCGGCCGGCGGGGCGATCGCGGCGGCGCCGGCCCGGGCCAGGCCGGGCACGGCGGTGTCGGAGGGCAGGTGCGCGAGCGCGGCGAGTTCGTCGATGGCGAGTAGGTCGCCGCGGCCGAGGACCCGGCCGGCGAGCACGGCGGCCGGGTCCGGTAGGCGCAGCCGGCGCAGATAGTTGTGGCCGGCGTAAAGCGCGAAGGTGGCGGCCAGCGCGTGCGCCCGGCCCCGCAGCGCGGCCACGGCGGCGCGGCGGCCGGGCCGGTCGGCGGGCGGGGCGGTGGTGGCGGCGGTGTAGGTGGCGACGGCTTCCCAGCGGGGCTGGATCGCTTTCCCCCCGATCGCCCGGCTGGCGGCGGAGTCCTCCGGCGGGGTCGGCCCCGCCGGGCGCACCGGTGTACCGGGTGCGGGCCGGCGGCCGGTGTGCGGGGTGACCGCGTCCAGCAGCCGGGCGAACGGGGCGGGGGCGTACTGGCCGCGGTGGCGGGCCGCGGCGCGGCGGGCGAGGGTCAGGCGGCGGCCGGTGACCGGCCGGGCGAGGATCTGCACGACCGCGGTCTCGTCGTCGTCGAGGTCGGCGGCGGCCGCGAGCAGCGCCCGCACCGGATCCCCGCCGGTGTCCGCCCGCAACGGCAGAACGTCCGGGCGGGCCAGCCGCAGCCGCCCACCGACCGCGAGCGCCCCGGCCGGCAGCGGGGCTGCGGCGGGGCGGGTGGTGGTGCGGGCGCCGGGCCAGGCGGCCTGCACCGCCCGTTCGACCATCCCGGGTGGAATCGGGCCGGGGACCCACAGCCGGATGCTGGTACCGGTCCGGCCGGCCACCACCTCCCAGCCCAGGTGCGGCTGGCCATACACCAGCCGCTGCCACGGTGGGCGCAGCAGCCCGGTCATCTGCCCCCAGAAGACCGCGGCGGCCTCGCCGCGGACCTCGGGCGGGGTGAGGATCTCCACGGTGCGCGCCCCGGTGGCCAGCCGGCGGTGCCGGGCGGTGCGGAGACGTCCGCGTGCCCCGATCCCGACGGCCAGCAGCATAAGGGCGGGGACGCCGGCCGGCAGCCACCAGTCCGCCGCCCACACCACGAGCTGGTGGGCGAGCTGGACGGCGGCCCGGCCCGGATCCGGCACGGGAGCCGGC
>NZ_CEVIVD010000203.1:0-4040 GCF_982290655.1 Protofrankia sp. CiP1_Cm_nod3 | reverse complement strand
GGGGTAGGGGTGGGGGGCTGGATGCGAGCATGAACGAACCTCCGGAACACAAGGGCGCGGACCCGGCCGGTCCGCACGACGCCGGCCGGCAACGGATGGGGCGTTACAGGGGTGGTCAGCAGGGGTCGGCATCCTCCGCCGGGACCGGCGCGGGAACGGCGGACCGCACCGCCGTCGCGGCGGTGGCGGACGGTGGCACGGCGGGACCGCCACCGGTGAGAGTCGGGGTGATCTCCACCGGATCGGTTGTGATCAAGGCATGTTCCTGCGGTGACGCGTCGGCGTGAAAGGCAGCCCGACGCCCGGGCCCGATAATTAACAGGGCGTCGCCGGGGCGGGCCGCGAGCAGGTGCCCGGTCTCGCCGTCGGAGAGCGCGAACGCGGTCTGGACCTGGTGGATGCTGCTGCTGTCCTGGCGCAGCAGGATCTGGGTGGCGGCGTTGGCGACGACCGCCCGGCCCAGCTCCGAGCCGAGCAGGTCGGCGGCGTCCTGCGTGACCACCGCCAGCCCGGCCCAGTGTTTACGGGCGGCCTTGGCGAGCTGGAACAGGAACCGGGCGCCAGCCGGATGCGCCATGAGCAGCCAGGCTTCGTCCACGACGACGAGGCGCCGGCGCCGGTGGGCGGGATCGGCGACCTGCCGCCAGATCGCGTCCAGAGTGAGCAGGGTGCCGGCCGGTTTGAGCTCGTCGGGCAGGTGCCGCAGGGAGAACACGAGCAGATGGCCCTGCGGGCGGGTCGTGGTCGGCCCGGCGAACAGCGTGCTGTGGCTGCCGGTGGTGTAGGGGGCGAGCCGGCCGGCGAGCACCGGCCCGACCGGATCCGCCTCGGCGGCCAGGACGGCGGCCACATCTGTCAGCAGGGGGGTGGGCCGGTCCCAGGTGGCCGGGTCGGTGGTGATCCCGGCGTGCCGGTAGGCGGTGAGGATCGCCCGGTCCACCACCGCCCGCCCGGCCGCGTCCAGCCCGTCGTCGCCGAGGAGGGTGGCGAGCAGGGTGTGGCAGAACAGCACCCGGCGTGTGAGCAGCTCCGGATCATGCCGGGCGTGGGCGGGCAGGTCGAGCGGGTTGAGGTGCACGCCGGGGGCGCCGAGCGGCAGGTGGGTGCCGCCGACCGCGGCGGCCAGCCGGGCGTACTCGTCCTCGGGGTCGACCACGGCGACCTGCACGTCCTGATACAGGCTGCGGAGCACGTCGAGTTTCGTCAGGTAGGACTTCCCGGCGCCGGAGGCGGCCAGGGTGACGGAGTTGTAGTTCGGCATCGCCCACCGGTCGTGCACGACCAGGCCGGCGGAGTGCAGGTTCGCGCCGTAGACGACCGGGCCGGCCCCCGGCCTGTCGACGTCGGGCAGGGGCAGGTCCGGGGTGGCGAACGGGAACGCCGCGCCGAGCGCCTGGCTGTCGAAGGTGCGGCGGATACGCAGCAGGTCCACCCCGAGGGGCAGGGTGGTCGCCCAGCCGGCCAGCGTCCGGAAGGTCGCCGGCTGTACCGCCAGCAGCAGGCTGTGCGCCAGCGCCGTGACCCGGGCCTTCTCCTCGGCCAGGTCCTGCACGCTGTCGGCGTAGACCGTCAGATACAGGCCCAGGCGGAACAGCCGGGACTCGCCGCGGGCGAGTCGGCCGGCGAGATCCGCCGCGTCGTGCGCGGCGGCGTCCAGCTCCGGGTCGGTGAGCCGGCCGGCGGCGGCCTCGGCGCGGCGGCCGGATTCCAACCGGCCGAGCTGGCGGCGTAGCCGCAGGGCCGCGACCGGCGGCGGGATCGGGTCCACGTGTACGGCCACGTCGAGCCGGCCGGGGTAGGCCAGCAGCGGCTCGATCCATCCCGGGCCGACCTCGCGGGGATAGCCGACCACCGTCATCGTGGCCGCGACCATGTCCGCGATCTGCAGGTGGCCGGCGGTGGCCTGCAGGCCGGGCGGGGTCAACAGCACCGGCCCGCCGGCGGCCGGCCCCGCGGCGGCGGACCGAGACCACTTCCCCGGCCGGGGGAAGGGGAAGAGGTGGCGGGTCATCGCGGGTCTCCGGCCGGTGCGGCCGTGATGGTGCCGGTGGCGGTGATGCCCGCGGGCAGCGGCGGGGTGCCGGGGTGGGCGGCGGCGGCGAGCAGGCCGGTGACCGCGTCGGCGTCCAACACCCGCACGGTCAGCCCGGCGGTTGCCAGCAGCCCGGCGGCGTCCTCGACTCGCCGCAACGCCCGGCCGGCCGCGGCGTCGCGCCCCCGAGCGCCGCCGGCCGGGGCGGGTTCCCGGGCGGTGAGCAGGATCTGCCGGGTCAGCAGGGTCCGGCGGGCAGCGAGCCCGTCGAGGAAGGCAGCATGGTCGACGGCGGCAGTCTGCAACGCCGGATGCGGCAGCTCGGCGGCCTGCGCGCGAATGCGGGTCAGATGCGGGGTGAGACGGACCGGCGCGGCCCGCACCGTGATCTGCACCGGCCCGTCCAACGCGTTGAGCATCCGGACGAACGCGGTCACCTGCCCACGGCGTTCGCTGTCCGTGCCGAGGGTGACGTTGACGCCGTCCACCTCGGCGAGCACCGCGACCCCGTCCGGGCCCAGATCCATCACCCCGGCCGCGTCCACCCCGCCGGCCAGCGGCCGGGCCGCCGCTGGGGTGTGGCGCCGGGCGGTGTCGAGATCGGGCAGCCAGCCCGGGGCGGCGGGCAGCCCGTCGGGGGCGGACAGGTGCAGGTGCGGGCGGCGGCGGTGGGCCAGCGCGGCGGCGGCGTACCGGTCCAGCGACACCCCGCCGCGCTGGCCGAGCGCGAGCGCGGCCCCGGCGGCCAGCAGCGGGACGCACAGCCCGGCGACCACCGGCAGCGGCAGCACCGGGGACAGCGCCCCGTACAGGACGGCGATCGCGAGCACGAACGGGGCGAGCAGGGCGAGTTGGCGGGCGGTCAGACCGAAAGGATCCGGTCCGGCCGGTCCACATCAGCGGGGATCCGGACCCGGTCCCGGAAACCGGCCGGACCGGACAGCGGAACAGCGGACATGCGACACCTCCATACAACAGCGCGACACAGGGAATGGGACAGCGGGTCGGGCCCGGGGCCCTGGACAGCCACCGGAGCACGGTGTCCAGTACGAATCGGGACGGACTGGACGGGACGCAGAGCGAGGTAGGGAGGGTGCGGTGAAGGGTTAGACGCGGACACCGGCGGCGGCCAGCCCCGCGCGCAGCAGCCGGTAGCGCACCAGGCTGACCACCATCGACTGGCCGCCTCCACCGCGCAGCACCAGCTGGGTCACCCAGCCCTGCAACCGGATCGCCGTATACAGCACGGCCGCGGCCGTCAGGATGTTCATCAGCCCGTCCCCGACGGACAGCAGCCCGCCCACGCCGTCCCCGGACAGCAACACCTGCAACCCCAGGATGATCAGTAGGCTCTGGCCGAGCTGGATCGCCAGGCAGCCCGCGACCGCCCGCCACCACAACGCCGCCGCTCCCTCGGTCCACGGCAGGCCATGCCAGATCAGCAGCAGCGGGCCGGCGACGGCCAGCAGCATCATCACCGTCAGCCGCACGATCCACCCCACCACGACCGTCGCGGCCAGCCCCACCACGACCAGCGACAGCAGGATCAGGAAGATGCTGGTCACCCGCCCGGCCAGCAGCACCGTCAGCAGCAGCTGCCCGGCCCCGTCGGCGTCCACCCGCTGCCCGGTCAACGCCCGCGACAGGGCGTTGGCGAACCGGATCGCGATCCCTAGCAGCGGCAGGCTCAGGTTCGCCATCACGAACGCGACCACCATCCGCGGGGCGAGCTCCTTGGCGGTGGCGCGGGTCTGGACGCTGTCATGACCCATGACCGCGATCCCGCCGACGGTAAGCACGAGCAGGAACACACTGTTCGCGATCACCGCGCTGGTTTTCCACAGCTCGACCACCCGCGGCTGGACGGTCACGTCCGGAGTGGACAGCACCGTGCGGCCCAGCAGCCGCAGCATCGGCTCGAGCGCGGCCTCGACCAAGCCGGCGAACCAGCCGTTGATCGCCCGGGTGATCCGGCCGGCGATGTCCAGCCAGCCGAACAGCCCACCCC
>NZ_CEVIVD010000202.1:5512-6710 GCF_982290655.1 Protofrankia sp. CiP1_Cm_nod3 | reverse complement strand
GTGCGGGGGGCCGGGCGGGTGCGGCCGGCGTGGGTCCCGATCCACCGGGGCCTCCTGATCACGTCATGCGCGGGTCGCCGGCGAAGTGGCCGGGCATACCTCCGTAAAGGGTCCCAGGGAAACGTACCGAAGGGATTTTCCGGCTATCTGTCGGCATCCGGTCAGCGCCCAGCGCGTGTCCTGTCGGCATCCTGTCGATATCCAGTAAGCGTTGTCATATCCGCTATCTGTCACCAGGTGATTCCGGACCGCTGACACAGGGCACCGGCCGTCGCAAATCGAAACGCAAGGCGAGCGAACGGAGACACAAGGCGCGATACGCCGGGCCGCGGCGGCCGTGTCGTATGCCGCTGCCCCTGTCGTCCTACTACCGACAGCCTGAGAGCGCGGGTCGATGTGACGTCCGTTACGCGGAGGCGTAATCTTCTGTGACTGTGCGAGGAACACCGGTTTCTGGAGATCCATCGACAACGACGTCGGCGAGTCCGCAAGTACCCACCGAGGTCCGTCAAACCGGCAGGGGGGGCTGTCCTCACCAGCCGCCGTGCCCATCCGCCAACAGTCCCGGCCGGGACGCCGCGCGGGTGACAAACCGGCACTGCGACCAGGGCTGGAGCTTGTTGTGTAATGGTGTGATTCTTTTTGATGACACGGGGGAGATTCTGCCGACGGGGGGCATCATCGAACCGCGGCGTGTGCCTCCGAGGCCGAGGAGCATGGTCGGCAGCGGCGCGGTTGCCACGCGGCAGCCGATGGCCGTGCCCACACCGCGCGTCTGGACGGCATGAGGCGACCGGCCGGCCCGGGCCGGCCTGTGACGATCATTCGGTCGACGAGTACACGAGGATGACTGTCCGGGCGCGGGTCCGGGTACGCGGCGGCTCCGGCGGGGCCGCTTCCGCGACGTCCCGATCGGGCCTATCCGGCTGAACAGTGCGTGATGGTATCTTTACGCGTGGCTGAGGGGCGCCACCGAGGCTGTCCGGCCGGACGGGTACACGAGGGGTACGCGGCGTGGTTTTCGCCCGCTCGGCGGCCGGGACCGCTGCGCCCTCAGGCCGGAGAGCGGGCGGGATGGCCCTGACGCGTTCGTCGGACCGGATCCCTCCGGTTCTCCCGGCTGTGCCGACAGCCGGCTGACCGCGGTTTGGGTCGTTTTTGGTGGGCGTCGGTCGCCCGGGCACCGCCGCTGTGACGG
>NZ_CEVIVD010000202.1:0-5270 GCF_982290655.1 Protofrankia sp. CiP1_Cm_nod3 | reverse complement strand
CGGGCAGCCGGCCATGGCCTGGCGGCCTGGCGGTAGCGGTTGACGCCTAGCGGTAGCGGTTGGTGTCGATGTCGTAGCGCTCCTGGAGCGGGACCAGCGTGTGCAGTGGCGCGGTCAGGCTCGCGACGGTGTCGGGGTCGAGGATGTCCTGCACGAGCAGGGCGCACGCGAGGTCCGCGCAGAGCTCCATCACCCGCTGGTCGGTGCCGGCGTCCACGGAGTCGATCGTCGTGTGGCAGGACGGGCACAGCCGCCAGAAGCCCTCGGCGGCGCTGCGGCGTATCAGCGTCCACACCCGGCGGCGCCCCGTGCGCACGGCGCTGTTGAACGCGATCTGCATGGCGTCCTGGTGGGCGGTCTCGTCCCGGGTGAGCGCGGCGACCAGCAGACGGTCGTAGGTCCGCAGGCTGTCGGCGTCGTGACAGCGCCGTGCCAGCGCCGGCAGCGCGGCAAGAACCCGCTTGACCTCGGATCCGAACGGGCCGAGATCCGGTTCGTGCCCGCGGCTGCGGGGGTAGACGGCGCGCCAGGGCCGCAGCAGCGCGGCATACTCCGACCTGGTGAGAATCGGCTTGGCGTAGGCGGCCGCGATCGCGTCCCGGACCGCCTTGAGCGCGGTCGCGGTGACGTTCGGGTCGACTGTCACGTAGTCGTCGATGCCGGCGAGGTCGTCGGCGTAGATGGCCGACAAGGCGTCGAACGCGGCAAGGACCTCGATGACCAGTGGCGCGTCCGGTGAGAGTGCCTTGTCCCGCGCGGTGGCGAGTTGGGGTGTGTTGCGCCAGGCCAGGGCCAGCTGGTTGAGTTCGGCGTCACTGGTGTGCACGAGTTGGGCGAGGATCGCGAGGATCCCGCGGAGATTGGGATGATTCTCCAGCCTGTCGATTCGACGGAAACGCAGAATCATGCCGGTTTCCCCGGCTTCGCGCAGGCCATGTCACGTTTTCGTATTCCAACGATGACGCCGAGTAGTATTTCTCTCCGTGGTGGCTCTGGCATCTGCTGTCGGGTCGGGCTGTCGGCAGCCGTCACATCGCCTCCTCACGAGGCCCTTAGGTCGCGCCTGGCGGTCGGTTGGCCACTGGTTGGCCAAAGGCCCCGTTCTTCCTGGCCATCCGACTGGGATCATAGCCGTCGGGGCGAATAGATTGGACCATGGTCTCGGCAGCATGTACGTCGGATGAACCCTACGGCAACTGGCGCACCGATAGTAGCCGCAACGATGGTAGCCGGCGGACGCGGGCCAGCGACAGGAAAGGGGCGCGAGCAACTGTGACCGATATCTCGGCGCTGCGGGGGGCGGGGATTGCCGTCAGGCGCGCGGACGGCCGGGCGGTGACCCGGAATGACTGGTTGGACTCCCGTCACTCGTTCGCGTTCGGTCGCCACTATGATCCGGCCAACACCCATTTCGGCCTGCTGCTGGTCAGTAACGACGACCATGTCGCTCCCGGTGGCGGCTTTGCCACTCACTCGCACCGGGACATGGAGATCGTGACCTGGGTGCTGGAGGGTGAGCTCCTGCACACGGATTCCACCGGGACCCATGGCACCATCCGGCCCGGGGTCGCTCAGCGTATGAGCGCCGGTACGGGGATTACGCACGCGGAGACGAACGCGGCCGGCGCCACCGGCGGCCCGGGGACGCCCGACGCCCTGGACGATCCGGGCACCGTCCACTTCATCCAGATGTGGGTGACCCCCGACCATACCGGGATCACGCCCAGTTATGCCCAGCGGGATGTGGCGGACGCCCTCGCCACCGGCGAGCTGGTGGCGATCGCCGGCGGGGCGGGCTCGAGCGCCGCCATCGACATCCAGCAGCGCAACGCGGTCCTGCACGCGGCGCGCCTGCCCGCCGCCGGCCGGGTGAGCCTGCCGTCCGCGCCGTGGGTGCACCTGTTCGTCGCGCGCGGCACGGTCACGCTGGAGAGCGCGGGCGAGCTCGGCACCGGGGACGCGGCCCGGATCAGGGGCTGTGACAGCCTCGCGGTGGCCGCCGAGGCCGGGCCGGCGGAGATCCTGGTATGGGAGATGCACACCGCGCTGGGACGCTGACCGGCCGCCGGCCGGCCAGACCGACCGGCCGGCGGCCGGCGGTCGGTCGGCGGCCGGTGGAGTTTCGGCGCCGCGTGGCGCCTCCTGGTGCTACGCCTCCCGCAGCCGGTACCGGTGGATCGCGTCCTCGACGACCGTTGCCTTGATCGCGCCGTGGCGGGTCAGGGCCTCCAGCGTCGCCACCGTGATCGACTCGGCGTCGACGTGGAAGTGGCGGCGCAGCGCCGCCCGGGTGTCCGAGCGCCCGTAACCGTCGGTGCCCAGGGAGGAGTAGTCCTGGGGGATCCAGCGGGAGATCTGGTCCGGCACCGCCCGCATCCAGTCACTGACGGCGATCACCGGCCCGGGTGCCCCCTGCAGGAGCCGGGTCACGTACGGCCGGCGTTCCACCGAGTCCGGGTTGAGCAGGTTGTGCTCCTCGCAGCTGAGTGCCTCGCGGCGCAGCTCGTTCCAGGAGGTCACCGACCACACGTCCGCCTGTACGCCGAAGTCGTTCGCGAGCAGCTCCTGGGCGTCCAGCGCCCAGCGCATCCCGGTGCCGCTGGCCAGCAGCTGCGCGCGGGGCGGCTCGGCGGCCGGCGCGCCGGCTTCGGGGGAGCCGGCCTCCGCCGGCGGCCGTACCGGCAGGCCCGCCTCGGCGAACGGCCGGAACAGGTACATGCCGGCGAGTATCTGCGCCGGGTCGGCCCCGGCCGGCTCGGCCGGCTGCGGGAACGGCTCGTTGTAGACGGTCAGGTAGTAGAAGACGTCCTCGTCGCGCTCGCCGTACATCCGGTCGAGGCCGTCCCGGACGATGTGGGCGACCTCGAAGGCGAACGCCGGGTCGTAGGCCACGCACGCCGGGTTCGTCGAGGCGAGCAGCAGGGAGTGGCCGTCCTGGTGCTGGAGGCCCTCGCCGTTGAGGGTCGTGCGGCCCGCGGTGGCACCGAGCAGGAAGCCGCGGCCGAGCTGGTCGCCGAGCGCCCACATCTGGTCACCGGTCCGCTGGAACCCGAACATCGAGTAGAACACGTACACCGGGATCATGTGCACGCCGTGGGTGGCGTACGCGGTGCCCGCGGCGACGACCGACCCCATCGAACCGGCCTCGTTGATTCCCTCGTGCAGCATCTGGCCGGTCTCGGACTCCTGGTAGGAAAGCAGGAGCTCGCGGTCCACAGCCTCGTAACGCTGACCGTGCGGTGAATAGATCTTGGCGGTCGGGAACATGGCGTCCATACCGAAGGTACGCGCCTCATCCGGAATAACCGGGACGAACCGGGCGCCCATCTCCTTCGTCTTTATCAGGTCCTTGAGCAGCCGGACGAAGGCCATGGTGGTGGCCACCGGCTGCTTGCCCGAGCCCCGCCGCAGGTCACCGAAGATGGACTCCGGCGGCTGCGGGAGGGGCCGGGCGCGCACGACCCGCCGCGGCAGTGTGCCGTCCAGCACGGCCCGCCGTTCCCGCATGTACTGGATCTCCTCCGAATCCGGGCCGGGATGGAAGTAGGGCGGCAGGGGGCCTTCCAGCTCGGAGTCGGGAATGTCCAGGTAGAGCCGGTCGCGGAACTCCTTGAGATCGGCCTTGGAGAGTTTCTTCATCTGGTGCGTGGCGTTGCGCGCCTCGAAGTCCTTGCCCAGCGTCCAGCCCTTTATGGTGTGGGCGAGGATGACGGTGGGCTGGCCGGCGTGCTCGGTCGCCGCCTTGTAGGCCGCGTACAGTTTGCGGTAGTCGTGCCCGCCGCGGGAGAGTTTGCGCAGCTCGTCGTCGGACAGGTCCTTGACCATACGGCGCAGCCGCGCGTCCGCGCCGAAGAAGTGTTCCCGGATGTACGCGCCGGACGATGTCGTGTAGGTCTGGAACTGGCCGTCCGGGGTGGTGTTCATCCGGTGGACGAGCACCCCGTCGGTGTCCTTGGCCAGCAGCGGGTCCCAGTCGCGGCCCCAGACCACCTTGATGACGTTCCAGCCGGCGCCGCGGAACAGCGACTCCAGCTCCTGCATGATTTTCCCGTTGCCGCGGACCGGCCCGTCGAGGCGCTGCAGGTTGCAGTTCACGACGAAGATGAGGTTGTCGAGCTCCTCGCGCGCGGCGATGCCGAGCGCGCCGATCGACTCCGGCTCGTCCATCTCGCCGTCACCGAGGAAGGCCCACACCCGGCTGCCGGAGGTGTCCTTGATCCGCCGGTTCAGCAGATAGCGGTTGAACCGGGCCTGGTAGATGGCGTGGATCGGCCCGAGGCCCATCGAGACGGTCGGGAACTCCCAGAAGTCGGGCATGAGCCGGGGATGTGGATAGGAGGACAGCCCGCCGGGCTCGCCCTCCCGACGGAACGCGTCGAGCTGCGCCGCGGTCAGCCGGCCCTCGAGAAAGGCCCGGGCGTAGATACCCGGTGAGGCGTGTCCCTGAATGAACACCTGGTCGCCCGAGTCACCGCCGGGCCCGCCGGTCAGGTTGTCCTTGCCGCGGAAGAAGTGGTTGAATCCCACCTCGTAGAGAGCGGCACTGGACGCATATGTCGCGATATGCCCGCCGACGCCGTATTCGGGACGGTTCGCGCGGCTCACCATGATGGCCGCGTTCCAGCGGACATAGGCCCGGATGCGCCGTTCGATGTGCTCGTCCCCGGGGAACCACGGTTCCCGCTCCGGCGGGATGGTGTTGATGAAATCGGTGCTGGTGAGCCCGGGCACTCCGACGGCCTTCTCCCGGGCCCGTTCCAGCAGCTTCAGCATGAGGAATCGGGCCCGGCCACGGCCCTGCTCGTCGATCACCGCGTCCAGGGACTCCAGCCATTCGCCGGTTTCGGACGGGTCGATGTCCGGCAACTGGCTGGGAAGCCCGTCGGTGATGACCGAGAACCTGCTGCCGCTGTCCTTCGCCACGTGTTCTCCCTGACGTCACTTGGTCGTTGCGCGCATGCTTCGTCGTGAGTGGGTCCCCTTCCATCGTGCTCTGTGCGGGGGGGCTCGTCACGCTTCCCGACGTTACTTGTGGCCCATCCGGTCGAAGAACACACGATCATGATTTTTCTCGAGTGCGTGGGGACGCCGGGGAGCCGGCCTGGACCGACACTCGCGGACACGCGCCGTCGTCGACGCGCCGCCCCGGCTTCCGGGCCTGCCGGCCCGGCGGTGGTGCCCGGCCACCGGGCCGGCAGGCCGTCCCGGCGGCACCCGGCTGCCGGCGTGGCCAGGGCGGGACGGCGCCGGGCCGGCGGGGGCCGGTGGGC
>NZ_CEVIVD010000201.1:0-6480 GCF_982290655.1 Protofrankia sp. CiP1_Cm_nod3 | reverse complement strand
CGCCGGGTGTGTGCTCTCGCCGCGAGTACCCCGACCCCGGCCAGCACCACCGCGGCGAGAGCACACACCCGGCGATACCGGCCCCGGTGAGCCTGTCTCCACCACCGGATGCCGGGGACCGCCCGGCCGGCGGCCTCGGCCATCAGGCACCCACCACGGACTGCAACGCCCGCAGGAACAGCGGGGCGAGGATCGCCAGCCCGTAGCCAACCGCCGCGTTACGAAACGCCCGTTTCGCGTTATCGATCTCCCCCGGGTCGCCGTTCGCGCCCATGTACCGCAGCCCCCCGACCGTGAAGAACAAGGTCGCGATACCGGCACAGATCCCGATCAGCCAGTTCCGCAAATTTTTGATCACCGCGTCGAGGTCCGGGGAGGACGGTGTCGGCGCCGGTGGTGGGGGTGGCGCCGGGGCCTGCTGGGCCAGCAAAGACGGGTCTGCCCACGCCACCCCCACCGCCACCACCAGCAGCAGGAGCACGAGCCCGGCCACCCCTGCTACCCGCCACCTCCACCCACCCCAGCTCCGGGGAGTTGCCACAAGCCGGCGCGTGCTCGGCGCGCCAGAGGCGTAGCCGGTCAGCATCCCCACCACCCCGGCGACGGCGACGGCGACGGCGACAACGAGCAGCAGCGTGCCGGTTGATGGCCTACCTGTCCCGGTCAGCCGTTGCTGGGCGGCCACCGCCACCCCGGTCAGGAGCAGCACGACGATCACGGCAGCAGCGGTCTGCGCCCACTCCGCCATGACTCGCCGTGTCCGGCGGATCAGAACAGCGACGCGACGAACGGCGCCTGCCCCAGACGGGCGGAGCAGCGAACGGAGCCGTTGACGCTGCGCCCGTAGGGATCGGGTCAGCACGGCAGCCGCACCCCCACCCGGCCGGTCACGATCGCCTGGGCCAGCCGCTCCTCGGCCCGCCCGAGCCGCAGCGCCAGTTCTTCCCCCGGCCCGAGCGCCGTGGACAGCACCGCCAACGGCACCCCGTCGAGCCGGCTCACCGCGATCAGCCCGGCGTCGGTGGCCGAGAGCACGCCCGCGGCCACCGCCTGGGCCAGCACCCGCCGCGGCGCCCCCCACGGCGCCGGGGGCATCGCCGCCGCCACCGGCGGCCCGCTACCGCCGGCGGGCAGGCTCGCCGCCTGCCGGCGGACCTCGGTCACCCCGGCCCGGTAGGCCGCCCACGCCAGCCGCACCCCCAGCCGCGGCGCCGCCGGCGATATCCGCCGCAGCCCTTCCAGAAAACCGATCAGAATATCGGCCTCCAGATCGGCCGGCTCCCCGGGATAGCCGACGGCCAGCAGGCCCACGGTCCGCCGCAACAGCGGCATCGCCACCCCGACCGCGCCCACCTGCCACGCCGGCTCGCCCCGCCGGCCCACCAGATACACCCACACCGCATCCTGGGCCGCCGCCGACGTCGCCGGATGCGCCAGCAGGACCCGCAGTTCCCGCAGGCCCATCGGTCGCTGCGGCACCCCCGTGTGAATATCCGCGCCGTGGACCGCCAGTCCGTCCGGGGCGGCGGTCAGCGTGTAAAAAGCCGCTTCGGCGGTATCCAACGCCGAGCTGTCCGGCGGGAACGAACGATCAGATCTGGTCATTGCAGAGTGTCCTTTCATGCGAGCGCCGACAGACGCTGGAATGCAAGGACGCCACACCCCACCTGACACCAACCTGACAGTGATCAGACGCTTATCTGCTCCGGCCGTACAGACAGTCCGAGCGACCTGACAGGGCACGGACATATCCCTGACAGCGATCTGACCGCGACCAGCGGACCCGGCGTGTCAGATCACCGTCAGCCGCCGCCGGTTTCACTGACAACCGCGGCCCGCGCCGCGCCTTTTCCGTGCAAGTCTCCCCGCGCCGCACCCAGCCCGTCCGCATATCGGTCCCGGGTGCGGTAGCACCCGTGGACGGAGGACTATCCGTGCCCCTGGCCCCACCCACCACCGGCGAGCAGCCATTCAATACTGTTCCGCTCACCGTCTGGCCCACCCCGACAGACAGCCAGCCCGGTACCCTTCCCCCGGCCGCCGCCGCCCGCGCTATCGCCACCTTCAGCCAGCCGGACGACCTGATTATCGTCATCGACGGGCCGGCGATACTCCGCGACGCCGCCGCCCACCTCCACCGCCCCTGCGTCGCCATCAGCCGCCCGGCCACAGATACCGACGGTCGCGCATGGCCTGTACCGGCCGGACACGCCGGACTGGTCATCGACTATCCACCCGCCGGTGACCCGCAGACCCTTCTCCCCGCTTTCGCCCAGACCGCCGGCCTGCTACGTCCCGGTGGCATTCTGCTCACCGTGCACGCCCCCACCGCCGGTCCCACCGACCCGCTTGCCAGCAGCATTACCACCGCCCGCGCCGCCGGCCTGCGCTACCTCCAACACATCGTCGTGCTGGCCACTCCCATCCGCGACGGCCGGCTCCATCCCGCCGGAAACCCCCGTATCCCATCCGGCGGTCTACTCGTCCCGGCACACACCGATCTGGCGGTCTTCACCACCGCGGGAGACCACCATGGCTGACCAGCACTCTCCGCGTCCCCTGTCGGTGTGGGCGACCGCCCAACAACACCCCCGCAGCCAACGCACCGCCCGCTACACCCCGGAATCCACCGCCCACCCGGCGAAAATGCTGCCCGCGCTCGCCCGACACATCATCACCCTGTTCACCACACCGGGCGACCTCGTCCTCGACCCGATGTGCGGCATCGGGACCAGCTGCGTGGAAGCCGCCCACCTCGGCCGCCACGCCCTCGGCCTCGAATACGAACCCCGCTGGGCCACCATCGCCGCCGCCAACGCAGCCCTCGCCACCCGCCAGGGCGCCACCGGAACCATCCGTATCCTCACCGCCGACGCCCGCCGACTGCCCGCGATCGCCCCCTCGGACACGGCGGGAAAGGTGGCCCTCATACTCACCTCCCCGCCCTACGGGAAAGCCACCCACGGGCAGGTCCACGCCGACCGCAGCCACGGCGTCCACAAACGCGACTACCACTACGGCCACGGCACCGACAACCTCGCCCGCCAGGACCTGCCCGGCCTACTCACCGGATTCCACCACATTCTCACCGGCGCGGCCGCGCTGCTACAACCCGATGGGATTATCGCTATCACCGTCCGCCCCTACCGACAGGACGGGGAACTCATCGACCTGCCCGGCGCGATCCTCGACCTCGCCCCGCGCGCCGGTCTGGTCCGCGCCGACCGCGCCGTCGCGCTCCTCACCGGGCTGCGCGGCACCCGCCTGATTCCCCGGACCACGTTCTTCGCCCTGCACAACACCCGCGTCGCCCGCGCCGCCGGCATCCCCCTGCACGCCGTCGCCCACGAAGACGTCCTCCTCCTCCAGAAGACAGGACCGGGATCCCACCCGGCAGCTGGGCCCGCGCAATGACCGGCCCGCAACCCCCAGCCAGCCCACCTGCATGCACGCTGACCTGCGGGAAGACCGACCTGACAGCGCCGCTCGCGGCACCTGACAGCACCCTGACAGAAGGTGCACACGCACCATCTGTCAGATCAGGTTCAGATCACCGTCAGGTCGCCCGCCACGCGCCCAGGCACCCCACCGTTGGGGCGCAGGGGGAAGCCGAGCTGCCGTGACCAGCCGCCCAGACCCCGGTGCGGACAACGCTGAAAGCCAAACATGTCGGGCCGCTCTGCCGCTCCCCCTCGATGACACAACCCGGACCCGCCCCTGACGCGAAGGCTCCCTACATCAGGGCTGGCATTCAACCTGCCCACATCATGTCTTCTCTATCCCGCAGGGATACTCGGCAGCACCGTCCGAGCCGGAACTCACTTTTCCCGCAGAGGGGAACCTTCGATGCCCCGTCATTCCTGGACGGCCGAACGCGTCATCGCACTCGGCTCCACCACCACTCTCACCACAGCCGGACAGATCCTCGGCATCGGCCGCACGAAAAGCTATACCCTCGCCCGCGCCGACGCCTTCCCTGTTCCCGTCCTCCGCATAGGAGGCCGTTACAGAGTCCCGATCGCACCGCTTCTCGCCCTGCTCGGAATCGACAAAGAATTCGCTAGCGACCACTTGACAGAAAACGACGGGTCGAGCCTTGATAGAAACACGGCGGCGTCAACCCACCCGCCCCGAAACCTCGATTCAGGAAAGGCGGCCTGCCATGGAAAAAGAGGGCACCACGTATAAGAGATGCAGTTGCCGTGACCCCAACGGGAAAGGACTCGGCAGAACCTGCCCGAGACTCCGTCGCTCCGGCGGCGGGTGGAATCCCGCACACGGCAGCTGGTACTACGCCGTCGACCTCCCCCGCTATCCCGACGGACGGCGCCGTTACGCACGCCACGGCGGCTTTCCCAGCCACGACGCCGCCCACAATGAAATCACCCACATCCAGAAGCTACTCGCGATCCCTGCAAAAGACGATGAAATCGGCCGTCGCCGCATCGCCGACCTCATCACCACCACGATCCGCAGGAAACAACCCCTGCCCACCATCGAGGACACCCGCCGACGCTTTCACCGCAACGCCGATCTCAATCCCAGCATGACCGTGGAACAGTGGCTCGACCAGTGGCTCGCTGGCCGCAAAACCGTCCGCGCATCCACCCTGCGCGGCTACGTATCCTACGTGAACTACCATCTCAAACCCGCGATCGGGGACATCCGCCTCGACCGGCTCGCCGTCTCCCATCTCGATGTGATGTTCAACGCCATCGACGAACGCAACAGCACCATCCGCGCCGCCCGCGCCTCCACCGACCCCGATATCCGGCTGTCCGTCCGCGGCCAGCGGACCACCGGGAACGCCACCAAACAACGCATCCGCGCCGTCCTACGCGCATCCCTGAACACCGCGATCAGACGCGGTCTCATCACGCACAACCCCGCCTCGCACGTCGAGCTCGCCTCCGGGAAACGCCCCAAAGCTCTCCTGTGGACCCCACAACGCGAAGCTCGCTGGCGCAAAACCGGGGAAATCCCATCGCCAGTCATGGTATGGACCCCTACCCAGATCGGCGCCTTCCTCGACCATGCCACCACCTACCGCCTCTACCCGCTGTTCCGGCTCATTGCCTACCGTGGACTCCGCCGCGGCGAAGCCTGCGGGCTGCACTGGGCCGACATCGACTTCGACCATGCCACCATCGACATCCGCTGGCAGATCGCGCAACTCGGCTGGGCTACCGAAATGAGCCGGCCGAAATCCGATGCAGGCGATCGCACCGTTCCCCTCGACGCCGAAACAATCAAGATTCTCCGGGCCCACCGCACCTGGCAGGAAACCGAACGCATCGCGTACGGGGACGGCTGGCCCGACACTGACCTCGCCTTCACTCAGCCAGACGGCCAGCCCCTCCATCCCAGCCAGGTCAGCGACCTGTTCCACGAGATCGCCGACACGCTCGAGCTGCCGCCGATCAAGCTGCGGGACCTCCGCCACGGCGCCGCCACCCTCGCCCTCGCCGCCGGCGCCGACCTCAAAGCCGTCCAGGAACTCCTCGGCCACGCCACCATCACCCTCACCGCCGACACCTACACCCACCTCCTCCCCGAACTCGCCACCACCATCGCCGAAGACGTCGCCCGCCTCATCCCCCACACCCGCCACCCGACCGACTAATACGAGGCAACACCGGCAGCAGCGGCCGTGATGATCGAGCCCTGGTCGAGCCAGTGATGGCGCGCTGTCTGGCCCGTATCGATATCCGCCTGTGGCTTTGGCGGTGAGAAGTGACCGCAGATGTCGGTGACTTCTCACCGCCAAAGCCACCGCTGCAGGGCCGATGTCGCCCCTCTACTTCTGATGCGGTGGTGTCGGGCCCGACCGTCCGCGGCACGCGCAGGTTTCTCGGGTCTGTTGCGTTATGGGAAAGCAAGACATGGCGGACCCTGCCTGAATATTGATCAGACAGCCAGGGTGAGCTCGGTGAAGGCAGCCGACACCCGCAGCCGCGGGTCGGTGTCGACGCCGAGTTCGTAGTGGCCGCGGCGGATGTTCTGCACGAACGCATGCCCCAAGCTGACCGTCTGGGCGGAACGGAGGCGTTTGAGTCCGCGCATCGGCCGGAGTCTGGCTTTGAACTGGCTGTGGTCGGATTCGATCCGGTTGTTCGCCCGCCGGGCATCGACATGGTGGGCGGCGGGCAGCAGTTCGTCGAGGACCCTTGGGTAGGCCGCAGCCTGGTCGGTGGTCACCTCGACCGGGCGGTGGCCGTGCGACAATGCCTGGGTGAAGAATCGCCGTGCTGCGGCCAGATCGCGGTGGTCGGAGGCGAACACGTCGATGACCTGCCCGAACTGGTCGACCGCCCGGTACAGATAGATCCACTCTCCGGTGACCTTCACGTAGGTTTCGTCGACGAACCACCGGTCCCCGGGAATGTGCCGGCAGGGCCGGGCAACGTCGATCAGCAGCGGGGTGAACCGCTGCACCCACCGGTACACGGTCACATGATCGACGACGAGACCGCGTTCGGT
>NZ_CEVIVD010000200.1:6144-7557 GCF_982290655.1 Protofrankia sp. CiP1_Cm_nod3 | reverse complement strand
TGCCGATCTTGAGGTGTGGCTGGCGGGGCGGGCGCGGGAACTGACCCGGGCGCTGTTACAGGATCATCTGGATCTGCGGGCTGTGCGGGAGCGGCGGCTGGCCGTGGCGCCGGTGGGGGCGGACGGGGTGGTGCGTACGCGGGTGGAGAAGGCCCATGGCCGGGGGCTTTCGACGGTGTTCGGGCTGGTCAGGGTGTCACGGCTGGCCTACCGAGCGCCGGGGCGGCCAACCTGCATCCGGCCGACGCCGGGCCGAACCTGCCGGATGGGCTGTACTGGCACGGGCTGGCCCGGCTGGTGGCGCTGGAGGCGGCCCGCGGCTCGTTCGACGACGCGGTGGCGGCGGTGGAGCGGGCGACCGGGGTGCGGGTCGGCAAGCGGCAGCTGGTTGAGCTGGCCCGGGCCGGCGCCGCCGACGTCGGCGCCTTCTGCGCCCAGGACCGGCCCGGGGCCGCGGAGCAGGATCGGCTGCTGGTGCTGCAGTTCGATGGCAAGGGCATCGTGATGCGGCCCGAGGGGCTGCGCCCGGCCACCGCGAAGGCCGCGGCGGCGGGGCGGAAGCTGGCGACGAGGCTGTCGCCCGGGGAGAAACAGGGCCGGAGGCGACGGGGAAGTGGCTGGCCGGCTCGGTCGTCGACGACCTCGCCACCGTCGTCGCGCAGGGCTTTGACGAGGCCGAGCGGCGCGCTCCGCACCATGTGCGGACCTGGGTCGTGCTCGTCGACGGCAACAACTCCCAGCTCGACGCCGTCACCGCCGAGGCCGCCCGCCACGGCGTCACCGTCCACATCCTGATCGATTTCATCCCCGTGCTGGAGTACCTGTGGAAGGCCGGCTGGTCGTTCTTCGCCACCGGCGACCCCGACGCCGAGAAGTGGGTCACCGACCGAGCCCGGCTCGTCCTGGAGGGGAAGGCCCGCCAGGTCGCCACCGGGATCCGCCGCCGCGCCACCTCCAACAACTACGACGAGAAGGAACGCAGAGGCGCCGACACCGCCGCCGACTACCTCGACGCCAAGGCCGATCACCTCGACTACGCCGCCGCGCTGGCCAGCGGCTGGCCGATCGCCACCGGCGTCATCGAGGGCGCCTGCCGCCATCTCGTCAAGGACCGCATGGACATCACGGGCGCCCGCTGGGGACTCGACGGCGCCGAAGCCATCGTCACCCTCCGCACACTGATCGCCAACGGCGACTTCGGCGACTACTGGCACTTCCACCTTCTCCAGGAGAAACACCGCAA
Source organism: Protofrankia sp. CiP1_Cm_nod3 (assembly GCF_982290655.1). Taxonomy (NCBI): domain Bacteria; kingdom Bacillati; phylum Actinomycetota; class Actinomycetes; order Frankiales; family Frankiaceae; genus Protofrankia; species Protofrankia sp. CiP1_Cm_nod3. The sequence continues at coordinate 6,314 of NZ_CEVIVD010000200.1, read as the reverse complement.
CCACGACAGCCAGTACGCGAGCAGCCGCACACCACCCTGATCAAGTCACTTCAACAGAACTGCACCCAACGCCGATCCCTGCGGATCGGCTTTCCCTGCCCCGCTCCGCGGGGGACCGGATTCCTCCCCGGCCTGAAGGCCGGGGCATCCTCCGGAGCCTTCGGTGACAG
>NZ_CEVIVD010000200.1:3967-5575 GCF_982290655.1 Protofrankia sp. CiP1_Cm_nod3 | reverse complement strand
TTCTCAGCTCGATGACCAGAGGCTGGCGATGGGGACGGCGAGGACGTGTTCGGTCAGTTGGAAGACCCGCGGGCCGGTGTGGACGAGGAGCACGGCGGCAGGTTTCGGGCCGAGCCGTTCCCACAGCCACTCGAGGTGACGGGCGTCCGCGGGTGAGGGAGCCGCGGACGCCTTGACCTCGATCGCGATGACGTGACCGTCGCGCGTCTCGATGATCAGGTCGATCTCGCGACGGCCGTTGGCGCCGCGCAGGTGGAACATGTCGGCGCCGACGACGCTGAGGGCGCACTCGGCGCGCAGTTGCGTGGCGACGAGTGTGTCGAGGACACGTCCCAGGAGGTCACCGTCACAAAGCGCACGGCGGTGGTCGATACGCAGCAGCGGGCCGAGGAGACCGGGATCGATGAGGTAGCGCTTGGGCAGTCGGACGGCGCGGTCCATGCGGCTGCCCGCCCAGGCCGGGACCCGGTCGGTGACCATAAGAGTGCCAAGAAGATCATCTTGGCCGACCGCGGTCTCCCGGTCGATGCCGGCGGCGTCGTAGAGCAGCTTGTGAGTCGGCACGCCGGCGGTATTCGCGGCTATCGCCCGGAGATATCTCCGCATGCGCAGGGGATCTCTCGCGACACCGAGCGACGGCGCTTCCCGCGTCGCCAGATGGTCGACGTATCCGGTCAACCAGCGGTCGCGGGCTCGTTCGGTCGGGGCCCGCAGCGCTTCGGGCCAGCCGCTGGTAAGTGCCTCCGCCAGGTAGCCGTGCAGGTCCCAGCCGGCGGCGGGGCCGGCGAGGGCGTCCGCGCCACCGCTGACGATCCGATCGACCAGGGATGGCGAGGCCGGGTCGCCGTGGCGTTCCCGGCCGACGAGCGGATACATGGCCAGTCGGACGATCCGGCCGGTCGCGGGCCAGCCCGAGGCGGTGAGGTCCGCCTGTGAGGAACCGGTCAGCACGAATCGTCCCGGACGCGGATCGTCGTCGACCAGGCGGGGGCCGTGGGCCAGGCGGGCCGCAGGCGGGCTGCGGGCACACCGCCGGCCGCCGCCGGCGCGGATCGTGACATTCTTCTTCCCATGAGGCACGGGGGAAGAGAAGCCTGACATGGCGGGATCCGGCGACGGTCGTGACTGCGACTTCTTCATCAGCCATACCGGCTCGGACGCCGCCTGGGCGGCATGGATCGCCTGGCAGCTCGAGGCACGGGTGCGGATCGACGGGCGGCCCGCGCGCACGTTCTTACAGGCGTGGGACATCGTCGCCGGCACGAGCCGGGTGGCCAGTATGCATCGCACGCTGCCGGCGTCGGCCCGGGTGGTAGCCATCCTCTCCCCCACCTACCTGGACGAATCCGAGTACGGCAACGCCGAGTGGCAGACGCTCTGGCCGAACGACCCACAGGGACGCGCGCGCCGGATCGTCCCCGTGCGGGTCGCGGAGTGCCAGCCGGACGGGCTGCTGCGGTCGATCACCTACATCGACCTGGTGGGCCTCGGCGAAACGGCCGCCACCGACGCGCTGCTGACGGGAATCACCGGCTCCATCGAGGGCCGGGCTAAACCCACCGCCGCCCCGCTCTTCCCCGGCCCAGCCGGCCCGCCCGCGTTCCCCGG
>NZ_CEVIVD010000200.1:0-3650 GCF_982290655.1 Protofrankia sp. CiP1_Cm_nod3 | reverse complement strand
GGGAGCGGGCCACGACCGAGGGGCTGCGCCCCGACCTCGTCGTGGTCACCGGCGACCTGGCCGAGACCGGCACCGAGGCCGAGTTCGACCAGGTGTACGACTTCCTCGTCGCGCTGGCGGACAGCCTGGGGCTCGACCGGGGCCGGTTCGCGCTCGTCCCCGGCAACCACGACGTCAACTGGCTGCTCTGCCAGTCCTCTTTCCTGCGCGAGCAGGCGTACGGACGACGGCCGGAACCGCCGTACTGGCCGAAGTGGGAGTTCTTCGCCGACCTGCTCCGGCGGTTCTACGGGGACGACGTGACGACCGGGTTCCAGGTCAACGCCGAGTGGTCGCTGTTCGAGATCCCCGTCCACGGCCGCGGGGTCGTCGTGGCCGGGCTGAACTCGACGATGGCCGAGACGCACGAGGAGCACTACGGCTGGCTCGGCGAGCGCCAGCTCCGCGCGGTCGCCGAGGCGCTGCGCCGCTACGAGCGCGACGGCTGGCTGCGGATCGGCGCGGTGCACCACAACCCGGTCCGCGGCGCGGCCTCGGACGACGAGAACCTGCGCGACGCCGACGACCTGGACAGGATCCTCGGGCCCCACCTGAACCTGCTCCTGCACGGTCACACCCACGACGGCCGGGCCGGCTCGCTGCCGGTCTCCGGGCTGCCGGTGGTGTCCACGGGCAGCGCGGCGGCCGCCGCGTCCGCCCGGCCGTCCGAGGTGGCGAACCAGTACCAGCTGATCCGCATCGACCGGGCCGGGTTCACCCGGTACGCCCGCCGCTACGAGCCGGACCAGCGACGCTGGACGGGCGACCCGCGGATCGACCCGGCCGGCGGCTCCTGGTCGGTGCGCACCCGGCACGAGTTCCGGTCCGTGCACGCGGCGTTCCCGCGCCCGGCGGGGGATGGCGGTGGGGAGAGCGAGCCAGGACGGTACCGCTCCGGCTGGCGCCGGGACGGCCGCTTCCCGGACGGGAGATCTCCCGACGGGCCCTTCCTGGACGACGACGGCCCGTCCGGCGAGCGGCGCTACGGCGAGCCGGCCGGGCCGCGGCCACCCGACCTGCTGGACGAGATCGCCGAGGTGGCCCGCCTGCGCCATCCGGACGCGAGGGTCGATCGGGTCGAGAAGGCGGCGGGAGACGGCGGGCCGCCCGCCCATCTGCGGCTGTGGCGCGCCGAGGGGCGCATCGTCGAGCACCGGATCGTCGGCCTGCTCGACGGCGACGCGGACGCGGCCGGGGTCGACGAGTTCGCGCGGACCGTCCGGCACGGCTACCTGGCCGCCCACCCGGGCGTGTTCACCGACCTCGTCTACACCGGGGCGCAGGCCGCGCCGGGCCTGGTCGCCCACGCCGAGCGGCTCGGCATGACGCTGCTGAGTAGGCCCGAATACCAGGGTGTGCTGGACCTGCGCGACTACGTCCGCCGGCAGACCGACCGGCTGCGTACCGACGTGAACTACCCGCCCGAGCTGTACGTGCCGCAGCGCATCCGCCGTGTCGGCCGCACGCCCGACACAGTGCCGGGCACAGTGCCCGACACAGTGCCCGGCACCGCCCTCGACCAGATCATCGAGTGGCTGACCACGGACGAGGCCCGGTTCGTCCTCGTGCTCGGCGAGCCCGGGTACGGCAAGACCTTCCTCACCCACGAGCTCGCCCTGAAGCTGCCCGGCCACCTGCCGCACGTGGACCCGATGCTGATCGAGCTGGGCAGGCTGGAGAAGTCGCTGGAGCTCGACCAGCTCGTCGCCCAGCATCTGGTGGAGTCGGCGGTCCGCCGGCCGGACCTGGACGCCTTCCGCTACATGCTGGGCCGGGGCCGGCTGGTGCTGATCTGCGACGGCTTCGACGAGCTCGCCGCCCGCGTCACCTACGAACGCGCGGTGGAGGACCTGGACGCCCTGCTGGACGCCCTCGACGGCCGGGCCGGCCCCGATACCCCGGCGGCCGCCGGCCAGGCGAAGATCCTCGTGACGAGCCGGGCCGAGTTCTTCCTGACCGACGACGAGGTGCTGAAGAAGACCGGGGAGAAGGTCGCGCGCACGTTCGGCCGGTACATCGTCCGGTTGACCGAGTTCACCTCCGGGCAGATCCATGATTTCCTGGTCGGGCGTTACGACCGGGCGCTGTCCCAGAAGCTGCCCGATCCCGGCTCCCGCCGTGCCGAGGCGCGGCGGCTGGCGGCGGACCGCCTGGCCCTGATCGAGGAGGTGCGGGACCTCCCCGACCTGGCGCACAACCCGCGGCTGCTGTCGTTCATCGCCGACCTGGACGAGGACCGGCTGCGCCGGGCGCGCCGGCTCCCCGCTGGCACCGCTACCGGCGAGGTCACCGGTGAGGCCGGCGCCGGCGGTCCCGGCGCTGCCAGCGGCGCCAGCGCCGGGACCGCCGGTCCGGCCAAGGAGCCGGCAGAGGGCCCGGACGGCGCATCCGGCACGGTGACCGCCGCCGACCTGTACCGGGAGCTGATCGGCCAGTGGCTGGCCTACGAGCACACCCGGTCACGGGAGCTGACGGTCGACGAACGGGGGGCCGCCGTCACCGAACTCGCCGTCACGCTGTGGCGGGACGGCGCGGCCTTCGTCGGCGTGGCCAGGCTGACCGAGATCGCCGGCCACGTGCTCCGGTCGATGCGCGACCCACGCAGCCGCACCGCGGACGAGACCGCCCACCTGCTCGGTTCCGGCACCGCGCTGCGCCGCGACGCCGACGGCCGGTTCGCCTTCATCCACCAGTCGGTGATGGAGTACCTGGTCGCGGCCGAGATCGCCCGTGTGCTCACGGCGCCGGCCGGCCGCGGTGGCCATGCCGGCGATCTGCTCGCGGCGCAGAAGATGTCGGAGCTGATGGCCGACTTCTTCACCGACCTGGCCGGCCGGGACGCGGCGGCCCGCTGGGCGCAGAACACCGTCACCGATGCGGCGGCGCCCGCGGTGGCGAAGGCGAACGCGGAGCTGGTCGCGCGGCGGCTGGGTGTCCGGCTGCGGACGGGGGCGGACCTGGCCGGTGCCGACCTCGCGGGCGAGGACCTGTCCGGCCAGGACCTGCGCGATGCCGACCTGCGGCGGGCGAACCTGACCGACGCCCGGCTCGACCGCGCCGACCTGCGCGGCGCCGACCTGCGGGCGGCGGTGCTCGCCGGCGCCTCCCTGAAGGGCACCAGGCTCGACGGCGCGGACCTGTCCGAGGCGAGGCTGACCGGGGCGACGCTGAGTGATGTCGCGGCGGAGGGGGTGGTGGCCCATGAGGTGGACCTCGACGGCGCCCGGATCTCCGGCGGAGTCCTGCGCGCGGCCGACCTGACCGGCGCGTCGATGCGGCAGGCGCGGGTGACCGGGGCCGAGCTCACCGGGGTGGACCTGACCGGCGCCGACCTCAGCGGCACCCGCTTCGTCGACACGGATCTCACCGGGGCGACACTGACAGGCAGCAACTGGTCACGGGCCGCCTTTCTCGGCGGCCGGCTCGGCCCCGCCGTGGACGCGCCCGAACTGGCCACGGCAGCGCTCGCCGGGCGAGACCGGGCGCAGGTGATGCCACGGCCAGCGGCATCGCCCCAGTACGCGGTGGCGTTCTCCCCCGACGGCACCACCATCGCCTCCGGCAGCGGCGACGCCACGGTCCGGCTGTGGGAGACGGCCACCGGCCGCCAC
>NZ_CEVIVD010000199.1:0-6725 GCF_982290655.1 Protofrankia sp. CiP1_Cm_nod3 | reverse complement strand
TCCTGCGACGACGCCCGGTCCGGGCTGTCCGCTTGACGATTCCTCGGCGGACAGCTCGACGCGTGAACACCTGTTCGATGAGACCGTGAAACTCAGGTCGACAAGCAGGCCAGCAGTACGCCTACAACCGGCTCCTGGTGACGCGGGTGCCACCCACCAGACAGGCGACCGTCACCATCTCGCTGTCACGCAGGATATGCACCAGCGCATAGCCCGGTATGCTCGTATGTATGCGAACGACCATCAACCTGCCTGACGCCCTGGCAGAGGCGGCGAAGGAACGCGCCCGAGCCGAGGGCCGGACGTTCACCAGCCTCGTCGAAGAGGGGCTGCGCAGCGTCCTGGCCCGCGGCGAGCAGCCGGTACACGTCGACCCGCTCCCCGCCTACGGCGACCCCCAGGGCCGGTTCCTCGTCGACGTCACCGACCGCGGCGCGCTCTGGGCGGCACTGGACGCCGACGGCCGGCGATGATCCTGCCCGACGTCAACGTCCTCGTGTACGCCTACCGACGCGAGGCGCAGAACCACGCCACCTACGCGTCCTGGCTCACCGCGACAGTAGGCGGCCGGGACGAGCTCGCCCTGACCGACCACTGCCTCACCGGATTCCTCCGCATCGTCACCAACCCGCGCATCCTCGCCGACCCGGCACCCACCGCCGACGCGCTGCGGTTCGTCAACCGCCTACGGACAGCCCCGCGTGGCCGGCCCCTGACAGCGACCCCGGCCACCTGGGACGTGCTCGGCACCCATGTCTCCCAGGACCAGGGCATCCGCGGGAACCTCGTGCCGGACGCCTACCTTGCGGCCCTCGCCATATCCCACGGCTGCCGGCTCGCCACCACGGACCGGGGCTTCGCCAGATTCCCCGGCCTCGATTTCTTCGATCCAGCCACCACACATCGATGATCATGTATGGACGAGAGTGTCCGGCGGGGCAGCCGAACCCCCACGCCCCACACGCACGCTCAGGAATCATGCCGGGACCGCAGCCAGCCGCACCGCCAAGGGTTCCAGGAGGCTCGGCCCTCCGGCGGCTACGGGTCGCGCAACGCACGTTCACCGTCGCCGCCCACCCTCCAGCACCGCTTCCTGACGCCATAGCGGATCACAAGTACCAGGCTGAGCTGTCGATGCCACGAGCCCGGTAACCCCACACCCCGCCGGGTCCCATGAACGCGATCATCCCATCCGTTCCCGGACCAGACCCGGACGATCTGCCGTTCCGGCACCGGAGCCGGCGGGGGGCCAAGCAGGCTGCCCTCAATCTGCACGGGCTGGCTAGTCCGCCAGTTCGACGAATCGTTCCTGGCAGGGCGGCCAGAGCGGAAGTCTCTCGTGGTTCTGCGTGGGTACGAAGAAGGCTCCGCACAGTGCACGGACGGCATGGCCCTCGATCGTGTTTCCCGCGAGGTGCTCGCGGTGGGTGTAGTGGCTGTGGCGACCGGGTTCGGACTCCGCGAGCTCATGCGCGGTGACGATTTTCTCGAGTTCGGCGACGCAGATGGTCCAGGCGCCTGGCTCGGCGATGTTCGTGTAGGAGTTCTTGCAGCGGTCCCAGCCCTGTTCGGGAGGGCTCAGGCTGATGAGTGCCCGTACGGTGAGCTGCCACGACAGACTGCTGCCGGCGTAGGCCGCTAGGGGGACGACCTCGAGTTCGATCTCGTCGGCTTCGTAGCCGGGCTCGCGCACAGGTGTGACGATGAGGGTGAGTCTCGCGAGCCTGCCCTCGTCTGATCGCGGATGTGGGATGTCGATGCGGGTCGAACCGCCGCTTTGGATCTCGCGGAGCGCGTCGAGCATCTGTCGTTGGACGGCGAGTTCCCATGCGGTAAGGAGCCGCGCGGCAGTCTCCTGTCGGAGGAGGCGCTGGTCCTCGGAGGTGGGCAGCCAACGGTGCAGGCCGCCGACGTCGTTCTCCCGCCTGACCCGCATGTAGAAGTCGTCGTGGTCCTGGTGTTCGCCCTTGGCCAGCCCAGCGACCAGCAGCCAGTGGACGCCGGTTACGCGATCCTCCCAGACGCCTCCTCACCACTGCGCTGTCTTGATCTCCAGGAACCGCAGCTTCGTGAGAAGGTCATCGACATCCTGGACGACCTCGTCCGGGAGAGCGCCGAGGGTGAGGCCATCGGCGGTGGCGGCCGCGCCCGCTCCCGCGGGAAGGTGCCGGGGCCCGGGATGTCGTCGAAGGCGGGCCGTGACGGCGTGGTCGGGCGGCACGCGGCCCGGCGAGGACAGCGAACCGGCCGACGAGGGCGTGCCTGAAAGATCGGAGGTTGTCCCCACACAAAGATCACACAAAGATCAGAAGTAGGCTGGTTCGCAAAGAATCTTGCCTCAAAGATCTTGACAAGTTCCGCGGCAGCCGCCACGGACGTCGCTCCGGCGGCTGCCGTCCGCTGGCCGGGATCAGGTGTTCCCGTCTGCCGGCCCTGGCCTGGTGTGGGCTAGTGTCACGGGTGGAGACATAGCGGGCACGGCAGGGGGACGGGGTGCGCGAGGGGCAGGGCCGGTGGGAGACGGTCACGCCGTCGCAGTTCCCGCATGAGCGGGAGGCGCTGGAGCACGTCCGGCGGCTGCTGCCGGACGCCGAGCCGTACCGCGCCTGGTCGAACTTCACCTTCACCGCGGCCACCGGGCACATCCGCGAGGTCGACCTGCTGGTCGTCGCCCGCGGTGGCGTCTACCTCATCGAGATCAAGAGCCTGGTCGGCCGGCTGACCGCGTCCGGGTCGAACTGGACCCAGCACCGCGACTCGGGCGACACCCGGATCTTCGACAACCCGCTGCACCTGGCGAACCAGAAGTCCAAGGAGCTACGGTCCCTGCTGGAGAACGCCGGCCGCGCGAGCCGGACGAGGATCCCGTTCATCCAGCCGGCGGTCTTCCTGTCGAACCCGGCCCTGCGGGCCGAGCTCCCCGACCACCAGCTCCACTGGGTCTTCGGCCCCGAGCGGGGCACCCCGGGCGACGCCCCCGGCCAGAGCGCCAGCAGGCACGGTGGTGGCGGTGGTGGTGGCGGGGCGCTGCCGTCGATCTGGTCCGGCCTGCTGGACGCGCCGCTGCGCGACGAGCGGCAGCGGGTCACCCCCGAGCTGTCGAAGGCCCTGGCCAAGCTGCTGCCGGCGGCCGGGATCGCCCGCAGCCGACGCCACCAGCGGGTGGGCTCCTGGCAGCTGGAGTTCCCGGCGTTCGACTCCGGCCCGACCTGGCAGGACTACCATGCCGCCCACGCCCAGGTCGCCTCCGAGCGGCGACGGGTGCGGATCTACCTCGTCGAGCGGGCCGCCGGGGAGGCCGAGCGGGCGAACCGGGAGGCAACCGCCCGCCGCGAGTTCCTGGTGCTGCACGGGATCAGCCATCAGGGGATCGTCCAGGTCGACGGGTTGGAAAGCCACGAGGCGGGCCCGGCGCTGATCTTCCGTCACCGGCCGGGCGAGATGCGCCTGGACCACTATCTCGACCGGTACGGCGGCCGCCTCGACGCCGGCACCCGGCTGTCCATGATCCGTCAACTGGTCGAGACGGTCGCCTACGCGCACGGCCGGCATCTCTACCATCGGGCGCTGGCCGCCCGCAGCGTCCTGGTCGTGCCGCGGGGCCGCCGCGCGGCGGACGGGAACGGCAACGGCGGGCAGGGCTGGCTCGCACCCAGGCTGATGATCAGCGACTGGCAGGCGGCGGCCCGCGACGCGGGCTCGGGCACCGGTGCGCTGACGAGCGCGATGACGGGCGCGATGACGAAGACGTCGCGCGAGCTGGCGGTGGAGCCCGCGGCCCGGTTCCTGCCGCATCTGGAGCTGGCCGCCGCCGGCTACCTGGCGCCCGAGATCGGCGCACCCTACCCGGACCCGGTCGGCATCGACGTCTTCGGCCTGGGCGCGCTGGCCTACCTGATCCTCACCGGCCAGCCGCCCGCGGACAGCCCCAACGCGCTGAAGGCGCGGCTGGAGCAGTCCGGCGGCCTGCAGCCGGCGGAGGTCGTCGACTCGCTGTCCGAGACGGCGAACGAACTGGTGGCGCAGGCGACCCGCCCGCTGCCCGACGACCGCTTCGCCAGCGTCGGCGAGCTGCTCGACTGGCTGCTGCTCGTCGAGGACGAGTTCACCCGGCCGGACGTCCCGGCGCCCGCACCCGGCGGCAGTGCCGCGGACGGCGGCCCGCCGGCAGGCCCGCCCACAGCGGGACAGGCCGGGCCGGAGCCCGGGCCGGAGCGGGACCCGTTGGAGGCTCAGCGCGGCGACCTGGTCGGTGACGAGTGGCGGATCCGGGAGCGGCTGGGCACCGGTTCGACGAGCCGCGCCTTCCTGGCCCACAACGAGAAGACCAACCGCGACGAGGTCCTCAAGGTCGCCCTCTCCGACGAGCGGGTGGCGCGCCTGGAGCACGAGGCGTCGGTGCTGGGCCGGCTGAACGACTCCCGGGTGATCCGCCTGGCCCGCCCGGACACGCTGGTCGTCGGCGGGCGCACGGTGCTCGTCCTCGACCACGCCGGCGAGCAGACCGTGGCCCGCCGGCTGCGCGAGGGCCGGCTGTCCGTCGACGAGCTGGAGACCTACAGCGACTACCTGTTCGGCGCGGTCGACTACCTCGACGGCGAGGGCGTCGCCCACCGCGACCTGAAACCGGACAACATCGTCATCCGCCGCCGGCCGAACCGCACCTACCAGCTCGTCCTCATCGACTTCTCGCTGGCCAGCATCTCCGTCCGCGACACCACCGCCGGCACGCCCCGCTACCTCGACCCGTTCCTCGGCGCCGGCACCCGCACCACCTACGACGACCACGCCGAGCGCTACGCGCTGGCGGTCACCCTGCACGAGATGGCCTCCGGCGAGCTGCCGCTGTGGGGCGACGGATCCGCCGAGGCGCGGTTCACCACGGGCCCGCCGACGGTGGCCACCGAGGCGTTCGACCCGGCGATCCGCGCCGGCCTCACCTCCTTCTTCCTGCACGCGCTCGACCGGGACGCGGCGCGGCGGTTCGCGTCGCTGAAGGACATGCGCGACGCCTGGCAGGCCCTCTTCCGCGCCGCCGACTCCACCCCGCCGGCCCCGACCGTCCATCCGTATCCGCCGGGCGACGGCCGGCCGGCGACCGGCACGGCGGGGCTCCGCCCCGCCGGCCCCGCCGGCCCCGCGGACGCCGTCGACGGGAAAGCCGCCCAGCAGGCCCGCGACCTGGCCGCCGCCGCGGCCACCGCCGACACGCCGCTGGAGGCCGCGGGCCTGTCGCCACGGGCGGTCTCGGCCGCGCACCGGCTGAACGCGACGACCGTCGGCGAGTTGCTGGCGCTCGGCTCCAAGGAGATCATCAGCCTGCCGGGCACCGGCGCGAAGACCCGCCAGGAGCTGCAGTCCCGGATCCGCCTGTGGCGCCGCGCGCTCGCCACGCCCCCGGCGGTCACCACCCCCACCGGCACGCCGCGGCCGACGCCGGACGGGCGGCAGCCGACCGACGCGACGACGGCCGACGCGACGACGGCCGCGGTGCCGGACTACGCCCGCATGCCGGTCGAGGATCTCGCCGACCGGCTGCTCCCCCGCGCCCTCTCCGGTGGGCGGGGCGCCACCGAACGCAACGCCACCGAACGCGAGGCGACCCGCCTGCTGCTCGGCCTGCCCGACGCCGCGGGCACGCTGCCGGACGTGCCGCTGTGGGCGCCGCAGCAGCAGGTCGCCGAGCGGGTCGGGGTGACGTCGGGCCGGATCGCGCAGGTGCTGACCGCGCGGCGCAGGGCCTGGCACGCCGACGGCGCGGTCCGCTCGGTGTACGACGAGCTGGTCGGGATCCTCCGCGGCGCCGGCCGGGTGATGGGCTTCGACGAGCTGGTCACCGCTGTGCTCGCCCGCCGCGGCAGCGCCCGGCGCTCGCGGCCCGAACGTCAGGCGCTCGCCGCCGCCGTGGTCCGGGCCGCGCTGGAGACCGTCGACCTCGACCCCGAGCCGCGCCTGGCCCGCCGCAGGTTCTACGAGCGGACGCTGGTCGCGTTGGAGGCCACCGACGACGACGGCCCGCTCACCCCGGCCGCGCCCGCGCTCTTCGCGTACGCCATCGCCCTGGGCCGGGCCGCGGACCGGCTCGCGCGGGCCGAGGAGCTGCCCGCCCCGGCGACCGTGCTGCGAGAGCTGGCCGCGGTCCGCGCCGGGCCCGTCGCGGGCAGTGCCGACGATGCCGACGACGCCGGTGACGCGGGCCTGGCGGGCGGCGGCACCGGGACCGCAGCCGACGGGCTGGCCGGCCTGGCCGGGCTGCCACCGCTCGAGGCGCAGCGCCTCGTCCGGCTGGCCGCCGCCGCGTCGCGCACCGCCGCCGCCAACGCCCGCCTGGAGATCTACCCCCGCGACCTGGACCTCGTCCGGGCGCTGCGCCTGGCCCAGGCCGGCGTGCTGCCCACCCGCCCGGCCGCGCTCCCACCGCGGCCCGGCGAGCCCGGCAGCCCCGGCAGCCCCGGCGGGCCGGAGGAGCGGCCCGACCGGCCGCTGCTGGACGTCGCGACCATCCACGAGCGGGTGCGCAACCGCTTCCCGGGCCTGGCCACCGAGCTGCCGGCACACCCGGCGCTCGACGGCCCGCTGGCCGCGGCCGGGTTCGCCCTCGAGTGGGACGCGGCCCGCGACGGCTACATGCCCCCGCACGGCCTGCTCTCCTCGACCGGGACCGGTTCGACCGGGCTTGGCTCGCGGGCGGCGCCGGTCGTCCGCCAGCCCACCGGCCTGGGCAG
>NZ_CEVIVD010000198.1:7547-8350 GCF_982290655.1 Protofrankia sp. CiP1_Cm_nod3 | reverse complement strand
TACGCCAGGCGCGCCGGCACGAGCTGTGACGGGTCAGCCATCCCTTCGACAAGCAGGCCGCCGTACGGATCGTCTGCTGGTTCCCGGATGAAGCGACTGTGGCGATCGCGCTTGTCGGCTTCGACAAGGCCAGACACGGCGACGTCTGGTACTCCAGCGCGGCCGTCCGCGGCGAGGCACTTGTGGATCAGTGGCTTCGCGAGCACGGACAGGAGGAGACATGACCACCAGCCGCGGCACCGAGACGTTCGTCTCCGGTGACGAACGGGTCCGGCGCCTGCGCGAACGGACCGATCTCGCCGACCAGGTCGACTCCGCCCGTGCGGAGATGCGCGACGCGGACCGCGCCTACGCCATGGGACTGGCCGCGATCCGGCGGGCGGCGGATCTCACCCAGACCGAACTCGCCCGGCAGCTCGGCGTCAGCCAGGCGGCCGTGGCGAAGACAGAACAGCGGCACGACCTGTTGCTGTCGACCCTGCGGGCCTACCTGGAAGCCATCGGTGGCCACGTGCGGATCGTGGTCGCCTTCCAAGGCGGAGGCGAGGTCGAGCTCGACCTCAGCCAGCTGGGATCAACACCCCCCGGCGCACAGCCGAGGACAGCCTGACAGCGGGCGCTGGCGACGGCTAGCTCGTCCAGTCCTCCCAGCTCAGGCCGGTGACCCGGCTGAACTCCGAGGTGTTCGCCGTGACAACTGTCAGCCCGCGCCGCAGCGCCTGCCCGGCGATCAGCAGATCGTAGGCACCGATCGGCGTCCCGGCCTTCTCCAGGGCGGCGCGCACCTGGCCGGCAGTACGGGC
>NZ_CEVIVD010000198.1:6262-7522 GCF_982290655.1 Protofrankia sp. CiP1_Cm_nod3 | reverse complement strand
GTCCTCGTCATCGAAGTCAAGCAGGTCCAGGTCACCGGAGAGCAGTATCCGCAGACGCTCGGTGTTCTCCGCCACCTGAGCGCTCTTCGCCACGCCGTACCACAGCTCGAACAAGACGACCGACGAGAGCGCGAGACAGTCCCCGGACGCTCCAGCCTCCCGGTACCGCGCCCGCACCCTGGCCGGCTTGTTCCGCAGCAGCGCGACCACAGCGTTGGTGTCCAGGAGGTAGTTCACCCGAAGAGGTCCTCCCCGGCCGGCGTCGGCGGCTGGTTCCTGCCGTCATCGAACAGCGGCACGTCCACGAAGCGGTCCAGCTCGGCGAACCAGGCGTCGACGTCGGACGCGATCGGCTCCAGCAGCACGCCGTCTCCCATGTGCCGGACGCGCACCCGGTCGCCGGGCAGCCGGAACTCCTTCGGGAGCCGCACCGCCTGGCTCCGGCCGTGCGTGAAGAGCCTCGCGATCGCCGTGTCCGCCATAACGCCTCCCACAGATGGTAGCTACCAATAATATATACCAAGGGCCCACTGCCGACTCGGTCAGATAGCGGTAGTGCGGGCACGCTGTGACATGAGGCAGTGGCGCTGGCGGCGGTGAACGTCAAGCTCCGCAATGACGGGACCTGCGTCACCTGTCGTTCCCGCGATGGTCGGTGGACCTGACGTACCAGGACACGAACCCTTCGATCATGGTGGCGGGCCCTGAGGTCGCCATCCGTCCGGTCGCCACGCAGACCCCGACCAGGGGCGATGCCCAGTGATCAGCGTGACGGAAAGATCATCTCGCTGGCCGGGAAGGCGGCCTCGTCGACGTCCCGGACGAACGTCGCCGCCGCGACCGCGGCTTCGAACATGTCGACGAGGCAGAGCTCGTCACGCCGCATAGAGGACCCGGGCCTCCGCGAGCACCCGGTCGCGGATGACCCACCTCAGCCGGGCCCTGGGTACCAGGTCGACGCGGCGTCCGATGATCTTTTCGAGATCATCTCAGAGATCGACGATCTCGGAACCGAGCTTTGAGCCGGGCTCCAGCACATACAGCAGGTCGACATCCGAATCGTCGGTGCCGTCGCCGCGAGCCACCGAGCCGAAGACCGACAGCTCGGCGACGCCGTAACGCCGGCACACCTCAGCGATCCGGCTGTCACGAAGATCGACGGCTACCTCCCTGTTATCGCCAGAGACGGTCACGACCACGCGGCGCAGGGTCCGCCCCGCGTGACGCTGCTGTCACCTCGTCCGGGTCCGGATCCTGACA
>NZ_CEVIVD010000198.1:3105-5574 GCF_982290655.1 Protofrankia sp. CiP1_Cm_nod3 | reverse complement strand
GTCCTCGCGTACGGCGGACTACGCCTCTACGCGATCCTGAACTAGCCGGGTGTGCGAGCGCAGCATGCGCTCGGTCCGCCGCACCTGGCGACATGATTCTTACCGGCGCCCCCTGCACCGGCAGGACACGTCCGCTGGAGGCCGTTTCGCATCCACCTGGACACCGCAGGCATTATTACTGTATGACTCAGCCTCGTGACAGTAAGGGACGTTGGCGGAAAAGCCGTGCGGGACTGATAACCGCGGTCGTCATCGCCGCGCTGCTTGCCGCGCGACACAACGGGCATCAGTCCTCGGTCTCCAGCCCGCTGCCAGCCCCGACGGCCACCCGCACATCGCAGTGACGTGACCGGGCAGGCGCGCACAATGATCGCGTCATGATGGTCAGGCACGGTGCAGCCTGATGTCGCCGAAGGACGTCTGCGCGCGTACCTCGACCTTGTGACCGGCCTCGCCGGGTCCGTCGGCGACACTGTCGAGTTCGTTGCGCACGCGGCCGTGTCCGGTGTGGACGTCCAGCCACGCCGCGGTGCCCGCGGCGATGCCCACCTCGACATCGCCCATGGCCGTGCGCAGCACGGCCGCGCCGCTGACCACCCCACTCACCCGGATGCTGCCGTTGGCCGTCCGTGCGTCGACCCCGGCGACCGCGCGGTCGATGACGATGTCGCCGTTGGAGCTACGGGCCCGGACCTCCCCGGTCACCGCACCGATCCGCGTGGCGCCGTTGGAGTTGCGGACCATCGCGTCGCCGTCGACCACGCCGATCCGCACCGCGCCGGACCCGCAGTCGACGTCGGCATCGCCCGTCACGCCGTCGACCGTGATGTGGCCGGCCCCGGTACTCAGCCGCACAGACCCGCAACGCTCCAACCGGATAGCGCCCGCAGACGTCTTGACGCGGCATTCCCCCAACTCACCGGAGCTGGTCACGTCGGCGTCGGCCGCCTCGCAGTCCACCTGCGACGCGGCCGGGAGCTCGACGGTCACGTCGACGGACCTGCTCCTGCGGGAGAAGGCCAGGGCCCGTGTCCGGGGCGCCCGCACGAACAGCGCGCCGTCGGAGTACCCGATGCGGGTCTGCCTGGCGGCCTTGACGTCTGAGTCGTCGTCCGGGTCCGTCGGGCGGACCTCGACGACCGTGTCCACGCGGTCGGACGCGATGATCCTCACGTTGCCTACGACGAACTCCAGGGTGGCCAGAATCGGTGATGGCGTGTCGAAAACGGGCATGGCTGTCCTCACGTAGGTGCTGATGGTGTATCCGGGTGCCTGAAGCCGTCCGGGCGGACACCGGATAGGCGTCAGCGCACCCAGCCGGTGACGTGCTGCGAGCCGCGTTTACCGCCGACCGGCCCGGCAGTGGTGTCCCGCGGCGGCCGCAGGGCGGCGGCGGCGGCGCGGACGAGCCAGGCGTTGACCGAGCGGCTCTCCTTGGCGGCCGCCTCCTCCACGGCAGCCTTGAGCTGTTCGGGCAGCCGCACGTTGATCCGCGCCGTCGCGCTGTCCTCCGGCACGGGGTCCAGCACCACCGCGAGCGGCTGCTCCTCGGCCGGCTGTTCCGCCGGTGGCACCGTGACGATGAACTCGGGCTCCCGTCCACGTAGCCGGAGCTCCACCGATCCGGGCGCAAGATCCCGCGTGATCTCGTCCGCCGCCGCGGACAATGTCTCCAGCAACGTCAGCCGGATCGCCGACTCCAGCCCGCCCGTCAGCCGCTCGACCAGCTCACGCACGTCGTCGCCGGTCTCCAGCAACGTGACGAGCTCCTGGCCGAGCCTGTCCACATACTTGCCCAACTCCATGGCACCACTATGGCGCCACTTTGGCTCGAATACAATGGGCATGGCGTCACTATGACACCAGAACGATGCCATTCACTTCTCGGAGACGACGGCAACACACGGAACCCACCGGAAGCTTGGAAAGCATGTCGGTTATCGCTCAGCCCAGCCTCCTCCTGGTCCAGAAACCTGATCGACGCCAACGCCGCTCACAAGCCCGCCTTCGGTCCACAGCTGCGGGGGCCGAGTGGCGTCGGTTGCGGCTCATCCGTCTGAGATCTCCTGACGCCAGGCGTGGAAGAAGCGGCGCAGCCGGTCGGCGTCCGGACGGGACAGGCACAGGTCGTCGTCGGTGAACCGGCTGACAGTTCCGATCATGTCGGCGAACGCCCGGAGGTCGAAGCCGTCGTCCTGGGCCTGGGCGAGGCGGATGAGCTCGTCCTTGGTGACGACCTCCGCCAGATCCTGCACATCGGTGAAGTCGCGTGCCTCGGCTTCCACGACGAGCCGGGCGAAGCTATCCGAAAGCTGAATCCGCCGGGTCATCCAGCCCTGGCTGGCCGCGGCCCGCTCAAACGCCGCCGCCGCGTCGGGGATCGGTGCCACGGGCGGGACACGGTGAACAGATCAACATCGCGGGTTCCACGGTCGACGAGATCACGTGCGATGAGGGCCGCACCTCCCG
>NZ_CEVIVD010000198.1:2075-2881 GCF_982290655.1 Protofrankia sp. CiP1_Cm_nod3 | reverse complement strand
CGACCGCGAAGCCCGCGCTCTCCGGCAGACTGAAGAACAACTCCGCTACCGCCCGCTGCAACGCAGTGATCATCGCAGGCGGGCCCGTTCCTCCCAGGCACATCGAATCGGAGCGGGCAGCACCAGCTCCGGCCACGCGTCGACGAGCAGCGCCCCGTCGACGTAGGCGAGAACGTCTTCCGCCCGGCCTTCCCGCAGGACGATCTCGTACAGCCGATGACGTTGCCGCCGGTCCGCGAGATCGTAGATCCGCCCCGGGCTGGACCAGTCGAGGTGGGCAGGCAGCCGCACGCGGGCCAACGCCGTACCGAGCGGGAGCCGCGGCAGCCGGTCCGGCACGACGAACGGCCGACCGCGCCCATCCTCCAGGATCTCGAACCGCGGCACCGGTGCGATGTCGAACCGGAAGCCCGCCGCGGCCAGCAGCCGCGTCGCCGTCTCCAGCGTCGGTGACTTCGTCCCATGCTCACAGGCCGCCACAGTCGGCCGGGAGGTACCGGCGCGGCGCGCGAGCTCGGCCCCTGAGAGCCCCGCCTCCAGCCTGGCTGCCTCAAGCAACCGGTGTGCCGATGGCTCCCATCCCGGCCTCCAGCCACAGACCCATCCGTATCCGATAGGATACCCTGTTTCGCCCGCCCACCTGGCCGTTCGCCGTATAGCAGGCGGGGCTCGAACCAGCTGTCGAGGTCTGACCAGCACCGTTCCACAGTGCTGGATCTCAAAGCGATAGATCGCAAACCGCATTCACCCAGGAGTCGTCAGAACGCGGCGCCGGTGACCGACCGGCGGGCGGGCGGGCCCGGCGG
>NZ_CEVIVD010000198.1:0-1403 GCF_982290655.1 Protofrankia sp. CiP1_Cm_nod3 | reverse complement strand
CGAATCGGGACAGCATGGGCTTGGTCAGGTACTGCCGAGGGCCTTGCGGAGGTCCTTCATCAGGAGGAACAGGTGCATGGGGTCGGTGGGGCTGGGCTCGAACTTCGCCAGGCGCAGGTAGAAGTCGCGGGCGGTCTCGTTCTCGCAGTGGATCAGCAGGGCCCGCACTCCGATGACCTCCCCGGCGGCGGCAACGCGGCGCAGGGCGTCGACCACCAGGGCCTGGCCCAGCCCGGCGCCCTGGACCGACAGATCTACACCGAGCCGGGTGAGGATGACTACCGGCTGGTGGTAGCGGCCCGCGCCCTGCGTCAGCCGCCGCGGCGCCTGCGTCGGCGCGACCGACCCCGCCGCCAGCGCGTAGTAGCCGACCACCCGCCGATCGCCGTCCTCGGCGCCGGTGACCACGTACACCCGGGATGAGCCCGATTGGTGCGCCTGCAACGCGTGCGCCGTCAACCAGGACGACTGCGCCGCCGACCCGCAGTCAAACCCGGACAGCACATGGCTGGCGGCCGCCGGTTCGACCGGGCCGAACCTGCGACCGCTCACCGACCGCCCTGGCCAGGCTCGGACTGGTCCAGCACGGTGGGTGCCGACAGCAGCTCCCGCAGCCCCGCCACCTCGGACGCCGGCCGGTCCAACGCATGGTCAAACGCCTGCCAGGCCACCTCGTCCAGGACGAACACCCGCCGATCCGCCAGAATGTCGGCCGCCGCCTCAGTAGCAGCCTTCAACACGAACGCCGACACCGTGCTCCCGGAGGCCGAACTGGCGGCCTCCAGCAGCGCCTTCTGCGCCGGCTCCACCCGAAGGTGCAGCCGATCGTCCTTCGCACCCGCCACCCCACCAGCGTACGCACAACGTACGCCATGCACCAAGGCATGTGCGGCTACGCTCACTGCGTCACACGTTCCCGCACAGCCGAGAACTCATGCTGGACGTGATCATGTTGGCGGTCCGCATGGCCGGGCCGCGTCGATCAGCAGCGGGGTGAACCGGCACACCCACCGGTAGACGGTCACGTGGCCAACGACGAGACCTCGCTCCGCGAGGAGCTCCTCGACGTCCCGGCAGGACCCGGCGTAGCGGTCGAACAAATCCATGATTGACAACTGTCGAAACGAGATCGTTGCAGGTTACATCCATGATCATACGTGGAGGCGAGGGGATGGAACTTGAACCCTGATCTAGCCCGCTAACTGCGCAGACATGGCTGACCCCGGCCTTCACCCCGTCAGGCCGCCGAACAACCAGGCGGACGGCTCGATCCTGATCGAGTCCTCAGTGAGGCAGGCCGCTGGCTGGTCCGGGGCTCGTGGCCGGGACAGGGCCGACGGGGCTTCCGTCGGACACTTTCGCCGTCCGGCAGCGCGTGTGCGCCGTGCTGCCACGAGGCCTGT
>NZ_CEVIVD010000197.1:0-6742 GCF_982290655.1 Protofrankia sp. CiP1_Cm_nod3 | reverse complement strand
CAGGCCGGCGCGCACGGTGTTCGACAGCCCCGACCGGGCGGCCGCGGCACTCGCCGAGCAGCGGCTCGCCGCCGCCGCCGAGGCCGGCGGTTTCCGGGCGCTCACCGTCCGGCGCAACCACTATCTGGCCGCCCGCGCGGAGCTGGCCAGGCCGCACCGGTTCGCCGCCGAGCCGGTCGACGTCGCGGCCGTGTTCCTCGACGCGCTGCACGCCGAGGTCGATCCGCGGCCCAGGCCGACCTGGGCGACGATTCTGCGCGCCGACGCCGCCGAGCCGGGCAGCCGGGAGGCCGGCAACCTCGCCGAGTACGTCCGGACGGCCTGGGAGCGGGCCGCACCACCGCTCGCCGAACTGGTCGACACCCCCGCCAGCCGCACCGAGCCCGACGGCGCTAGGCCCGACGGCGCTGGGTCCGACGGCGCTGGGTCCGACGGCGCTGGGTCCGACGGCGCTGGGTCCGACGGCGCTAGGTCCGACGGCGCTAGGCCCGGCCGCACTGAGCGCGGCCGCACCGGGCCCGGCGGCCGGCCGGCGCCGCTGCTGCTGCACGACGCCGGCGTGTTCGGCCGCTACGGCGGCCGCGGGCTGGACGTGCTGTTCGCGCTCGCCGAACGGGCCCGCGCCGACGGCCGGCCGCTGTGGGTGCTGTGCCCGACGACCGAGCCGACCCGCCCGCCGCGCCTCGACGGCGCCCTCGTCCAACTGGTGACCGAAAGCGAGTGGATCGCCCTGCCCGACGCCTGGGTCACCAACCGGCACCGATCCGCCGACGAGGACCCCGACCTCGCCGGCAAGGCATCCTGACGAGACGACCGACCGAGCCCCACGGACGCGGCACCACGCAAGTCCGGTGGGGCCACTCGAACGCCGGTCAAGTAGCGCGGATCCCATCCACGACCACCCGCACAGGCCATGATCCAGGAGAGTTTGTCGTTGTGTACGTTTTTTGGCCGCAAAAGCGTACATAACGACAAAATTACGCCGATCTTCTCTGGCGGCCGACGTCCATCGAAGCGTGCCATCGTTCAGGAGGGATACGTATGGTTACCTGACCGGCGCTCTCGGCCCGCCTGAAACCGTGAAGGCGCCCGAGATTGCGTTTTTTGGGTCTGCGAGGCATGCCGGCCGCGCGAATGATGATCTGCCGAGCGACACGGGCGAGGCTTCCCGGAGCTGTCAGCGACCACACGTATATTCGCATGTATGTTCGATCGCATCATGGGGTGGCTGCCCGCCCGCGGCGCTCGCGTCCACTACGCTGACGGCGTGGCGGAGCCGGGCATCGAGGAGCAGGCGGAGCTCGTCGCGCTGCTTCGGCAGCGGCCGCGCGGGCTCAGTTGGCTTCAGCTCGCCGGTGCCGTGCTGGAGAGCGGGAGTGCTACGGCGGCGCGGGCACAGCTTGTCGCTGACAGCCTCTTCGGCGACGACGACCATGCCGTGCTGCTCGACCGGGCGCGGGACGAGGTCCGTGGCTGGCGTGCGGCCGGGCTGGAGTTCCTCTCGATCGCCGACGAGCGCTATCCGGCGCGCGTCCGCGACATCCACGAGGCTCCCCCGTTCCTGTTCGCCCGCGGCCGCCTGCTCGCCGATGACAGGGCCGTGTCCGTCGTGGGTTCGCGCAAGGCGTCGGAGCGGGGCCTGAAGATGGCCAGGTCCATCGCTGACACGCTGGTGTCGATGGATCTCACGGTGGTTGCCGGTCTCGCGGCGGGGATCGACACCGCCGCCCACGAGACCGCCCTCGCCTGCGGTGGACGCACCGTGGCCGTCATCGGCACCGGGATCAACAGGTGCTACCCGACCGCCAACCGCGGGCTTCAGGAGCGCATCGCGAAAACAGGGCTGGTGCTGTCGCAGTTCTGGCCGGACGCGCCGCCTCAGCAGCGTAACTTCCCGATGCGCAACGCGGTGATGTCCGGCTACGGCATCACCACGATCGTCGTCGAGGCGGGCGAACACAGCGGCGCCCGCATTCAGGCCCGGATGGCGGTGCACCACGGCCGGCCGGTGATCCTGACCGATCTCGTCGTCGACAGCACCGAGTGGGGCAGAGAACTCGTCGGTCGTCCCGACGTCTACGTCGCGTCGTCGATCGCCGAGGTGACAGCCGTGGTCGACAAGCTCGCCGAACGCCCGAGCCAACTGGAAGCGGTTCTCAGCCAGATCACCGTCTGATGGTCACCCGCTCACCCGCTCTCGACACACTCCGCGACCTCATCGGCAGAACAGGAAGTCTGTTCCTCTGCAATGTCCGATGGGTGCAGTTCCGCTCCAGCGATGTGACTATGAGATGATCATTCTGCCGTGCAATGGGGCACGTATTGGCGGTCCTCAGGGTCTGCCGTTCGAATCAAGATCCTGGACGCGAGCTTGGATGAGGGGGAGGATCTCTGCTACCGCTCTGTCCACAGACGCTGCAAGTACTTCTGCGTTCAGCTTGCGGTGAGGGATGTGGGCCAGCTTGTCGCGTAACGCAATGGCGCCGCTATAGGCGTATGTCACGCTTCCGTGCGAGGCCTGCTTCAACATCTCGCCGAAGGTGAGCATGCAGTACGCGAGCGAGAGCAGTCGCCCGTCGCCTGCTTTCGGTATTCCGTCACGAGAGATCGATAGGGCACGGTCCAGTGCCGCCCGCGCGTCGAGCAGGCATACAAGTTCGCGGCGTTCGCGATCAGCGGGGGTGGCGGTCATGCCGCCCCGCGTGCGTCGTCGAGGTATTCGGTTTCCTCCACGTCCACACCGGGGCCGCGGGGGACGACTTCCACGGTGGCGTCGATAATCGTGGAAAGGTCGGTTTCGAAACCGGTGATGTCGAAGTAGGAGCGGCCTTCGTCCAAGGTCGCCACGAGCTCTCCGGGCTCCGCGCTCAGCGCGAAGGAACGCAGGCCGTAACGGCGCCCCAGCTCGTGGATCGTCGCCGCGTTGGCCCGCAGCCGCGCGGGGCTGGCGAGTCTCATCGCGTGGCCTCTCCTCTGGGACGGGCGCGAGTGGTCTGCTGGTCCGACGTCTGCTTGACAATATCTCGTAGCCGCTCGTCTTCGGGCACCCGCAGCCACTCCTCGGCGCCGACCGCCCGGGCCTCGGCGGTGGTCGTCGGCTCCCTGCTCGGCCGGTTGGCGAACCAGCCGCCGCTGCCGTCGTCGAAGACGAGGTAGCCGAAGAAAGCCCGCCAGCCGAACGCCAGGTGCATGCGGCCCCAGGTCGAGGGGATGCCGGTGTGGTCCAGCCGGGCGCCGAAGTCGAGCAGGCCGGTGTGGCGCGGCCGGGGGCGACCGGGCCGGATGAGCCCCTGCACGGCCGAGCGGATGCCGTCCGCGTCGATCAGGACGTCCGCGGTGGCCCGGGTGCCGTCCGTAAAGCAGGCGGGCACCCCGCCGCCCGCCTCGCCAGGCTCAGGTCGGTGGCGGCGCTGCTCGGTCTGGTCACGGCCGTGGTCGCCTGAGTTCGGTCATTTGGTTAGTGCCTTGCCCGATCCGCCGACGAGGACCCCGACCTCGCCGGCAAGGCATCCTGACGAAACGATCGGACGAGAGCCCTACGGACGCGGCACCATGCAAGCCCTGTGGGGCCGCTCGGCCCGCCTGAAACCGTGACGCCGTCCGTGATTGCGTTTTTTGGGGCTGCGAGGCATGCTGGCCGTGTGAGTGATGATCTGTTGAGCGATCCGGACGACGACCTGCTGACCACGGGCCACGTCGCGGAACTGCTCGGCTGCTCGCGCCAGCACGTGGTCGATCTCTGCCGGCGGGGCCTCCTGCCGCATACCACTGTCGGCACGCATCGCCGCATCCGCCGCGGCGATCTCACACCGTTTCTCCCGGCCGAACTGACCCGCGACCAGGCCCGTTCGCTGTGGCTGCATCAGGCCGTTGCCGGCCGGCTCGTCACTGATCCGGACGGTGTTCTTCAAGCCGCCCGGGAGAACCTGACACGGCTGCTTGAGATTCATCCCAGCGGGGTGACCCGGCACTGGCTCACCATCTGGCAGGACATGCTCGACGCCGGGCCCGACGTGGTGCTGGAGATCCTGACCTCCACCACACCGCACGCCCGCGACCTTCGACAGAACTCGCCGTTCGCCTGCGTCCTCCCGGAAACGGACCGACAGGCAGTCCTGACAGCGTTCCGCGCCAACTGGCGACGGACACACGCGGCATGCAACCGGAGCCCCACGACTGCGTGATCGCGAAGCTGGTTGCGGGTCGTGAGAAGGACTTCGCCTTCGCCGACGCGCTTGTCCAAGCCGGGCTGATCGACCCACACGTCCTCGAGAAGCAGCCGAGCAGCGTCCCCGCACATTTCGCTACGATCAAGAGAATCGGGATGTGCCCCCGCGGCCAGCAGACCTTCGGTCAGGGCGTATCCGTATTGACGCCTGAAGCCACAGAGCGCATACTCTGAGCGCCCTGGGATACACGCCCCAGCGGAAGTGGCGCCCCGACCCTCCGGATGGTGGGTGCGGGGCGTTTGCGCTGTTCAGACATGGTGCACCGTGATCGGGCCATGCAGGGCGAGATACTCACTACGCCTACACGCCTGCCATGCCTGGCCCATCACCCCCACGCTCCACCCATTACGCGAACTGATCGACAAGCTCGCAGCCGGGCATCGGCTCCGCCTCTATCTACCCCCGTAGATCACAAAGGAGCTACCAAGCACAAAAAACCACCGATGGATAGACTTCCATCCCCGAATAAGATAGACATCATGAACGATACAAGCAGCCGCCATCACGATCTAATTTCCGAGGGATCGTACTTGCTCGATAAATCGCGGCCGCGCTGGGGGTGAGCTGGCATACCGCGCATGGCGGGTTCATCAGTGTCGCCGCGGCGGCGGGGATCGTAACCACCGAACAGACTACGACCATCACCTCAGCCCCGGGTCCGGATGCTGATGCCACCATGGCCGGGGCTGACGCCGGGGCCACAGGTGAGCAGCGGCCTGGTTCGCAGACGGCCCGGTCGGTGTCGAGCCCGCTGCCTCCGGTGGAGGTGCTGGGGTTGGACGACCAGCGCCGCGGACGTCCCCGCTGGCACCGTGACCCGACCAGTGGGCGGTCTGTCACCGACGCGGATCGCTGGCAGAGCGTTCTGATCGACGCCACGGGTGGCCATGGCCTGCTCGGGGTCGTGGAGAGCCGCGCCGCCACCCCGGTCGTCGACTGGATCACCGCCCGGCCCGCCCCATGGAGGGCCGGCGTCCGGGCGGTGACGATCGACATGTCCACCGTCTACCGGACCGCCGCGCGGGCCGTGCAGGCCGCGCTACCGTACCCGATGGTCGCGGTCGACCCGTTCCACGTCGCCCAGCTCGCGAACAAGGCGGTCGGCGACGTCCGCCGCCGGGCCACCCACCGGCTCCGCGGTCGCCGTGGCCGTGCCACCGACCCCGAGTACACGATCAAAACGCTGCTCCTGACCCTTGGCGCATACTGTTCCAAAGGTGAGCGATGCCGCCGGAATCGAGACAGACGCCGATGTGCAACAAGAAGTTCCTCTCCGGCGCAACGAGGGCTTCCGTATGCTGTGGATCGGCCAGCTGCTCTCCGATACCGGCTCAGGGATCGGCCTGCTCGCCTACCCGCTGCTTATCCTGGCGCTGACCCACTCGGCGGTGCTCGCCGGAGTGGTGGGGACGTCGCGGGCAATTACCCTGCTGTGCCTGCAGCTGCCCGCCGGGGCGCTCTCTGACCGGTTCGACCGGCGGCTGACGATGATCATTTGCGACATCATGCGCGCGGTCCTGCTGGCCCTGCTCGGCATCCTGATCGTGACCCATCTCGCGTCCTGGCCGGTCGTCCTGGTCGTGTGCCTGATCGAGGGAGGCGCGGGCGCCATCTTCAACCCGGCGGCTGCCGCGGCACTGCCGGGGATCGTGCCGGACAGGCAACTGGAGCAGGCGTCGGCCGCCACCGAGGCCAGGACCTACGCTGCCGCCCTGGCCGGCCCGGCGCTCGGCGGGGCTCTTTTCGGGCTGGGCCAGGCCGTCCCGTTCCTCGCCAATGCCGTCTCCTACGTGGTCTCGTTCGGCACGGTGAACAGGATCCGGGGGCAGTTCCGCCCGGAGAACGCGGCCGAGCGCAAGGCGTTGTGGCGCGAGGTGGCCGATGGCCTGCAGGTCGTCTGGCAGGTGCCGATCCTGCGCGCGGTAGCGATAACGGCACCCCTGATGAACTTCGCCTTCACCGGCGTGATCTTCACCGTCACGCTCGCGCTGCGTCATCACGGTACCTCCACCGCGGTGATCGGCCTGGTGCAGGCGACCATCGCGGCCGGCGGGCTGCTCGGCGCCATAGTGGCGCCCCGGCTGCAGGGGCGCATGCGCCTGGGAGCCCTGGCCACCACGATCACCCTGGCTGGGGCCCTGCTGTTCGGCGCTGCGGCACCGCTCCTCCCGTCGCCGCTGGTGGCGGCGCCGATCGCCATAGCGCTGCTGCTCGCGCCGGCCGTGAACGCCGCGCTGTTTGCCGTGACGCTCCGCAGTGCACCGGCAGAAATGCGCGGCCGAGTCATCAACACCGTGGTCATGGCGACTACCGCGCTGGCTGCGCTGGCGCCGCTGACCGCTGGACTGCTTGTCCAGCACGTGTCCGGCGCCTGGGCGGTGGGCGCCTTCGCCGCCACGGCCGCCGCCGCGGCAGTGCTGTGCCTGATCCTGCCAGGTTTGCGGCATGCCGCATGAGCCACACGGATGAAGATTTCGGCAAGGACAACGCAAAATCTATCCCAGTCGGTCGGG
>NZ_CEVIVD010000196.1:7369-8512 GCF_982290655.1 Protofrankia sp. CiP1_Cm_nod3 | reverse complement strand
CAAGCGGCGATACGCAGCCGACCGTAACCGCCCTTCGTTTTTGCCGCCAAAATGGGTGTCAGGATGAATCAATCCAGCAACACCACAATCATGCAGATGCGACCATACGGTACACATGAATGCACGATAAAGATCAGGACGCGTCCCGGCTAGAAGCGGATAGACAGCTGGCGAGGCGAGAATTGTAGCTAAGCCAGCGTTATCCGCAAATTCCCCCAGGAAAAAACGATGATTCATTTCTTTCTTCAAAAGAGCAGATCTTCGCCGGGTCAACTCATGGACTGGAAGGCGATCGGCCAGCTTAAACCACGGGTCGAGTTCGGCCAGGATGACGGGCTCGTTCCAGTCCGGGCGGACCCAGGGGGGGTTGCCTACCTGGAGGTCGAAGCCGCCTTTGGCGAAGGCCTGGGCGAAGTGCAGTTCCCAGTGGAAGAAGCCCTGGCGGTCGGCGATCCGCTCGACCGCGCCGAGCCAGGGAAAGCGCTCGGGCAGCCGGTTCTCGCGTTCCATCCCCATCCAGCTTTCAAGGCTGTTCTCGTGCTCCTCCAGAGCGGTGAGCGAGGTGAAGTGGGCGCCGAGAGAGCCTGCGGGAATATCGTTGGAACCGACCAGCGCCTCGGCGAACGTCAGCCAGTCGTCCAGGTTACGCAGCGGCACCATCCGCCGGAGCCGTTCGACAGCGGACGCCTTCGCCTTCCCCGTGCTCTTCTCCGCGGACGCGCTCTTCGACTTCCCGGATGCCGACGACGGCTCGGACGGCCGCGGGTCGTCCAGGTCGAACAGGGAGCTCTCCTCCCAGGTGGGCTGATCCGCCGTTGTTTCCCCGGCGGCCTGTGCCGGGGAGGGACGGCGGACGATGACGGCGTCCCGCTCGTACTCGGGGGCGGAGCCGTCGAGCAGGCCGGCGGAGTCCAGCGGCCAGAACCACAGGGCGCACCAGGCGTCCATCAGCGTCTTCAGCCGCCAGTACGGGGTGCCGGGGGCGTGCAGGTCGGCGAGGATCTTCTCCCGTGGCACCGCCCCGGTCACCGGCGGCAGGTCGTCGGCGCCCCAGACGTCGATGTGCCGGCGGATCTCCCGTTCGGAGATCTCCAGGCGCTGGCGTACCAGGTCCCACAGGAACTCGACCCGGCGCGCGATCCC
>NZ_CEVIVD010000196.1:6324-6880 GCF_982290655.1 Protofrankia sp. CiP1_Cm_nod3 | reverse complement strand
AGCGGCGGCCGGCGCCGATGAGCGAGTTGCCGCGGCGCAGGTGCAGGCCGAACCAGGGTGCCTGCAGGCCGGCGTGCATCACGTTCAGCCACAACGACACCTCCGCCAGCTCCACCGCGGTGCGGTTGAGGTCCACGCCGTAGCAGTTGTGCAGGGCGATGTACGCCTTGACCTTCTGCAGCTCGGTGGCGTACCGCTCCGGGTCGAGGCTCTCCCCCCGCTCACGCTGACAGCGGCGCAGGTACTCGGCGGCGACCTGGTTGATCGCCTCGTTGAGGAAGGCCCCGGAGCCCAGCGCCGGTTCGCAGATCGTCCAGTCCAGCAGCTCGCGCGCGGGCGTTGTGGTGCCGTCCTGGTCGAGGCGGTATTTGAGCGTGAGCTGGACGGTGACCTCGGTCAACGACTGCGGGGTGTAGTAGGAGGCGCTGGTCTGCCGGTCCCGGCCGGCGAGCCGGTACACGAACGACCCGGCCGGGTAGCGGACCCGCAGGCCGGTGCGCCGGCCCATGTCGTCGAGCGTGCGGACGAAGACCTCGTCGGGGTAGTCGTCGGCCCG
>NZ_CEVIVD010000196.1:2724-5798 GCF_982290655.1 Protofrankia sp. CiP1_Cm_nod3 | reverse complement strand
GTCGCCGGATCCGGCTCCGGGCCGGGCTCGGGGTGGGCGCCGCGCGGCCGGTGGCCGGTGTTGACCATCCGGAACAGCAGGTCCAGCGACTCGTACAGATGGAAGCCGTTACGCGCCGACTCGCCGATCAGCTTGCCGGAGACCAGGTCGCCGAGCCGGGCGAGACTGTACCCCTCGGCGTACTCCGGATGATCCACCGGTAGGACGCCGAGCTCCGGCCGGGCCTCGGCATACAGCAGGAACAGGATCCGGTACAGATAGCGCAGCGCCTCCCGGGTGAGCTCGCGGCCGAGCTCCTCGGGCTCCCTGACCTGCTCGGGGCGGACACCGGCCTCCCGGATGCGGTCGAGCACCTCGTTGGCGATCAGCTCGACGGACAGCCGCAGCCCCTCCCGCAGCTCCGCAGAGACGCCGACGGCCTGCCGCCGGGAGCCCTCCCGCAGCTCGGCGAGCCGTTCGCTGCCACCCTCCTCGGGCGGGCACAGCGTGTCCGCGCCGAACAGGGCCGCGATCACGTCGAGCTCGCCGCCGGGCCGGGTGTCGTTGCGGCCGAACGCGACGTCGAGGCTGACCGCCAGGTAGCGGCCCTCCCCCCAGGTCAGCCTGTCCGCGAGCGTCACCACCGCGCCGGCCAGGATGAGCACGTACCGCGGCCGGTCGTCGTCGAGGGCGAACAGGTGGCCGGCGAGCGCCATGCCGTGCTCGATCCGCTCCCGCCGGTCGACGTCCACCGGGGTCAGCAGCCGGCCGGCGCCGTCCGCGGCGGTCGCCGCGTCCGTGTCCGTCGCCCAGCCGCACTCGACCGCCAGCACGCCCCGGCCGGCGTGGGCCACTGCGACGGTGTGCTCGGTGCCGGCGCGCATGACGGTCAGCTCCGTCGGCCGCGCGGTGAAGGCGAACGCGCGCAGGACGTGGCCGTGCAGCTCGTGCAGCTTGTCCCGCAGCTTCTCCCGGACGGCCTCGTCCGCCTCCACACCGTCGCGTTCCGCGGCCTGAACGGCCGCGTCGAGTTCGACGATCTCGGCGCGCAGCTCGTAGTAGGCCCGCCGCAGCGCCCGGATGCCCGCCCGCGGCGTCACCGCCGGGCCGAGAGCCGCGGCGGGCTCGTTCTCCCCGAGACCCCCGGCCCACGCCCCGCCGGGCCGGTCGGCGTCGGCGTCGGCGTCGGCGGACAGCCCGTGGTTCTTCTCGGCCTCCGCCCAGCGTCCGAGGTAACCGTCCTTGACCACCTTGGGCAGACGCTCGGCGAGATAGTAGGCGGATAAGTACTCTCCGCGGTTGGTCAGGGACTCCATGCTCATACGGCACGCTCCAGAACGGCGAGCAGCCGCAGCAATGGCTCACCCGTGGTCTCCAGCCGCGCGACGAGATCGTTCTGTTCGCGCACGGTGTCGTCCACGCCGCGTTTCCTGCTGGCCCGCCGCGGAGCGGACGCGGTCGCGGCCGGCGGCAGCAGGCTCTGCTGCTGCCAGCGCAGCATGCGGGCGCGGTGGGCGCGCAGCGGTTCGGCCGTCGTCGCGTCCCAGGCGTCCCGCTGCTTCTCCAGATGCTCGCGGGCGACGTCGACGGCGGCCGGGACGAGCTTCTGCAGCCGACCGAGATCGACGCCGGAGGCGGGGTTGGTCATCGCCGGGTTCACCCCGGCCCGTGCCAGCACGTCGGCCAGCGGCTCGACGGCCGGCGCGCCGGGCAGGCCGCCGACCGCCATCCACTCGACCACGGTCGGCTGGCCCAGCTGGTTGCAGTACACGCCCTGGACGAGGAACACCGGGCCGGGGACGTCGGCGAGCAGGACGGGTGCCTGCTGCCGGCCGAGCCTGACCAGCACCTTGTCGACGAGCCAGTCGACCACCGGGTGGATGTCGCTGACGTAGGCGATGTCCGGCCAGCTGGTCTTCCGGCTCGCGCGGGCCTGCTCCAGCCGGCGCCTGGCAAGCTCCCGGTCGAAGGTCAGCTTCAGCCGCAGCCGGCCGTCCACCCGCTGGTCGGCCAGGTAGGAGCGGGGCAGGTCCGACATGCGGCGCTCCAGGTCGGCCGGGGCGTCAAAAGCGATCATCCCCTCCTCGCGGCGGAGCGCGAGCGCGTCCTCGGGAGAGTCGAAGACCTCCCGCAGCGCCTCGTCGACGAACCGTTCGGTGGAGGCGAACAGGGTCGGCACCCGCGCCCGCGCCGGCTGCGCGGCAACGTGCGTCTCACCGACGCCGCCGAGCAGATCGGCCAGCACGTCGTGTCGCGGGCCGGCGTCCAGTGACTCCTCCACGCCGCGGCCGGCGAGCAGATCCTGGATGAGACGGCGCTCCTCCCGGTCGGCCAGATACTCCCCGGTGACCGCCTCGGCGCTGCCGAGGCTGCGGTGCGCCTCCGCCTCGCGGGCCAGCAGCTTCTCGGCGACCGTGGTGTCGTCCCTGGCGCCGTCCACGGACGAGGTGAGGATCAGCGCCCGGAACCGGGGCTGGTGCGCCTGGCCGTAACGGTCGATCCGGCCGTTACGCTGCTCGATGCGGATCAGGCTCCACGGCAGGTCGTAGTGCACCAGATGGTGGCACTGCCGGTGCAGGTTGACCCCTTCGGACGCCACGTCGCCGGTGAACAGCATCCGTACCGGGGCGTCCCGCTGGGAGAACTCCTCGACGATCCGCTGCTGGTCGGTGTCGGGCAGGCCGCCGTGCATGACCCGCACCGCGTCCCGGGCGGCCGTCCGCCCCGTGAAGCCCAGTGCCGCCGGTACGACGTCGGCCAGCCACTTCAGCGTCGCGACCCGCTCGGAGAACACCACGACCCGCACCTGGCTGCCCGGACCGGCCCCGATCTGGCGCAGCTCGCGCAGCAGGGCCGCCAGCTTGGCGGAGTCGGCGTCGGTCATGGCCGCCGCCAGCGTGCGCAGCCGGCCGAGCGCGGACCGCTCCTGAGCGTCGGTGCAGCCCGCCGACCGCAGCCGCGTGTCGACGGTCTGTGCCAGCGCGTGATGCGAGGACAGGAACGCCTTCAGCAGCGTGTAGGGGAACAGCCGCCGCTCCCTGCTCACCGCGCTCGCCGTGTTCAGCGTGCTCACTGTGCTCGCTGGCTGCCGGCCC
>NZ_CEVIVD010000196.1:0-2090 GCF_982290655.1 Protofrankia sp. CiP1_Cm_nod3 | reverse complement strand
CGGGCGGCAGCCAGACCTCGGTGAGCTCGGCGAAGATCTTCTCCTCCGCGGCCGTGGCCGGGCAGCGTAACGGCACCGACGGGCCCCGCTCGGCCCACTCGTTGCTGATCTCGTCCCGGACCTCCGGACTGATCTTCGTCCGGCGCAGGTAGAGATGTTCGATGTCCTCTTTCGCGTAGTTCTCGACATCGACGATCGCGGCCGGGTCGAGCAGTCTGATCAGCTCGCCGAAGGACTTCTTGTCACCGTTGTGCGGGGTGGCGCTGGCCAGCAGCAGCGCGTCGGTACGGGAGGCCAGCAGCCGCGCCAGCCGGTTGCGCAGGCTCGTCGAACCGATCAGGTTGTGCGACTCGTCGATCACGACCGCGTCCCAGCCGATGTTCTCCAGGTGATGGCCGTACATGCCGACGTTCTTCAACGTGTCCACCGAGACGATGACCCGCTTGAAATAGGTGAACGGGTTGCGCCCGGCCGGGATCTCCCGCTGGATCCGCTCGATACCCACCGAGTCCAGCCGGACCAGCGGGAGGGAGAAACGCGTCCACAGCTCGTGCTGGAACTGCTCGAGCACGTGCTGCGGCGTCACCACGAGGATGCGCTCCCCCCGGCCGCGACGGACCAGCTCGGCCAGGATCAGCCCGATCTCCAGGGTCTTGCCCAGGCCCACCACGTCCGCGATCAGTATGCGGGGGCGTAGCCCGGCGAGCGCGAGCTCGGCCGGCCGCTGCTGGTAGACCTTCGGGTCGAGCACGAACGAGTCCGCCAGCGCCAGCCCGCGCTCGCCACGCGGCAGCGGCGTGCGGCGCAGCACCGCCTCCAGATACAGCCGGCCGCGCCGGAACCGCGGCGTGTCGTCGGCGACCAGGACGGTGTTCTCCGGGCGCAGCACCTCGACCGGCTCAAGCCCGTCGAAGAACGTCGCCTCACGGTCCTGGACGAACTCCGAGGCCCCCACCACTTTGATCATGTACCCGTCGTGCGCCGTCCGGACGGCGCTGCGCACCAGCCACTCCTCGTCACGAACGAGGACCCGTGCACCCGGCGCGTACGACCCGCGCCGCCCTGCTGTCACCAACGCCTGCCTTCCCTGTCCCTACGTCCTCTGCGTCGTACGTCCCCACGTCGCAGGCCCACCCCGACCTCGCACGCCCGCCTGTGACCGTGTCCCGAGAGCCGGCGCCGGTACCAGCACCGACATCGATGCCGGCCCGGCGCTCCCTCCCCGCGGCCAGGCTCCGCTCAGAGCTCCGCGTTGCGGGCGTACTCGGCGCGCAGGCGCGTCACCAGCCACTCAACACTGACGGACGCCCGCGACGGTAACGCAGCCGGGCCCACCCGAGGACCTGATCCGTCCGGTACCGGCAGCACCCGCGTCGCCTGTGCGGCATGGTCTGTCCCGGTATTCCGCGTTTCTCCGCCCTCCGTGCCCCCGGCATCCACCCCCTCGGCCGCCCACTCGGCATGGTCCGAGCCGGATGATCCCCACGGGACCGCCGTCTGGTCGTCCCACGGCTCCTCCCGCGGGTCGGCGTCGTACAGCTCGGGCCCGCTAGCGGACGCGACGAACGTCCGGGCCACGAGACGGCGCCGCAGCCGCGCCCCGGTCCGGCCACCCGCGGTCGCGACGTCCATCAGGCCGGTCATCAACGCGTCCAGCGACGGCCGGGCGGCCGGCTCGAAGGCGAGCATCGCGCCGAGCAGCGACGCCAGTTCGGCCGGAACCGCGTCCAGATCCGGCCGGATGGCGGGATCGGCGATGTGGCCCAGCAGCGCGTAGCCACGGACCCCGGGATACAGCGAACGTCCGGTGGCCGCGAAGACCAGGGTGGCGCCGAGCGCGTAGACGTCGGCCGCCCCGGTCAGCTCCCGGTCGCCCCGGGCCTGCTCGGGCGGCATGTAGGCGAGGGTGCCGACGACCCCGCCGGGCTCGGTGAGCTCCCGCTCGTGCCTCCGCTCCAGCAGCAGCGCCAGTCCGAAGTCGATCACCTTGGGGCCGTCCGGACCGAGCAGGATGTTCTGGGGCTTGAGATCCCGGTGCAGCAGCCCGACCTGGTGGATCTTCTCCAGCCCCTCGATGAGCGCCGCGCCGA
>NZ_CEVIVD010000195.1:4943-7563 GCF_982290655.1 Protofrankia sp. CiP1_Cm_nod3 | reverse complement strand
CCGGCCTTCGCCGCCTTCGGCCGGGACGCCGACGCGCGCCGGGAGCTGTTCACGCAGGCCATCGGCCTGCTGCGGGACCTGCTGCGCGGCGGCGACGTCCCGGGCACCGACGGGCTGCGGCTGCAGCCGCCGGCGCCGACGCTGGCCGGGCGGCTGTGGGACTCCACCGCCAGCGCCGAGGGCGCGACGGCCGCGGCGCGCGCCGGGGACGGGCTGCTGCTCGGCGTCGGGCCCGCCGGGTCGGCGCAGCGCCCGCTGGCCGAAACGTACCTGCGCGCATATGCCGCGGCCCGTTCAGGCGCGACCGCCAGGCCGGACGGGACGGCTTTCGCGGCCGGGACGGCTCACCCCGCCGACGGACCGGGCGGGGACGGCCGATCCGTCGGGACGGTCCGCTCGGGCGCGGCTGCCCGCTCTGCCACGGATAGCCCTTCGGCCACGGACGGCCCTTCCGCCGTGGTTGGCCGCTCGAGGGCGGCAGCCCGGTCGCTGTGTCCGGACGGCTACCCGGCGGCCCGGCTCGCCGTCGCGCACGGTGTGTTCCCCGGGCCCGACCGCCTGGCCGCCCCGCGGGACCTGGCCGCCGACATCGCCCGCTACCGTCCGTACCTGTCCCATTTCGGGCTGCCCGGCACCGCCGACGACGCCGCCGCGCTGGACGCCATGAACGTCCACCACGGCCCGGTCGACGTGATCGTCGAAAGCCTCGCGACGAACCCGGTGGGACCGGGGTTCACGTCCTACTTCATCGCCGCCGTCCAGGGTGAGGCCGGCGAGGCGGCGAGCTTCGACGCGGCGCTGCGCCGCCTGGAGATCATCGGCACCGAGATCGCCCCGGCACTGGGCTGGCGGCCGGCGACCGCCGGCCCCGGCGCTGTCCCCACCCCCGGCCCCGGTCGGCACAGACGCCCAGCCGGACGTCCCTGATCCGCCGACGGCACCGAAGGGCTCCGCGTCGACAACCATTGAACCGCGCCTGTGAGGGAACAGACGGTCGTGACAGCGACCATCTCCATCCTCGCTTTCACGACCGGGCCCCCATGGTGGGACGGGTGGCCGGCCGGGCCACCGCCGCGGCCGGCCCGTCCGTGGGCCCGGACGTGGACACGGGCACAGGCAGGCGTCCCGACCTTGTTGGGACCGGACCGGCAACGGGGAGAGAACCAAGAGAAAAAGAAGCGACAGAAGAACACGACAAAGGCGACGCGGAAAGAAGACGGCGAAGAAAACGGTCACGACCGACACGACGAAGGAGCTGGCGATGCCGCGGGCTGTCCGGTTCGACGGGTACGGCGGGATAGAGGAACTGCGGGTGGTGGACGTGCCGCGGCCGGCGCCCGGGGCGGGTGAGGTCCTCGTCCGGGTGCGGGCCGCCGGGATCAATCCCGGTGAGGCGAAGATCCGTGAGGGGCTGCTGCACGGCCGGTGGCCGGCGACGTTCCCCTCCGGGCAGGGCAGCGATCTGGCCGGAGTCGTCGAGGAGACCGGCCCGCGGGTGACCGGCTTCTCCGTCGGGGACGAGGTCCTCGGGTTCACCAACCGGCGCGCCAGCCACGCCGAGTACGTGGTGGTGGAGGCGGACAACCTCACGGCGAAGCCGGAGAAGATCTCCTGGGAGGTCGCCGGATCACTGTTCGTGGCCG
Source organism: Protofrankia sp. CiP1_Cm_nod3 (assembly GCF_982290655.1). Lineage (NCBI taxonomy): Bacteria > Bacillati > Actinomycetota > Actinomycetes > Frankiales > Frankiaceae > Protofrankia > Protofrankia sp. CiP1_Cm_nod3. The sequence continues at coordinate 5,920 of NZ_CEVIVD010000195.1, read as the reverse complement.
GGACGACGGCGTACGCCGCGGTACGCGCGGTCTCGCCGCGCGGCGGTGACACGGTGGTCGTCTCCGGCGCCGCGGGCGGGGTGGGGTCGATCGCCGTGCAGCTCGCCAGGCTCGCCGGCGGACGCGTGATCGGGATCGCCGGGCCGGCCAACCATCCCTGGCTCGCCGACCACGGGGTGAGCCCGGTCTCCCACGGGGACGGCGTCGCCGACCGCATCCGGCAGGCGGCGGACCATGTCGACGCCTTCATCGACACGTTCGGCCAGGGCTACGTGGACCTGGCGCTCGAGCTCGGGGTGGCCCCCGACCGGATCGACACCATCGTCGACTTCGACGCGGCCGGCCGGCACCGGGTGAAGGCGGACGGCAGCGCGGCGGCGGCCAGCGCCGACGTCCTCGCCGAGCTGGCACACCTGGTGGCCGACGGCCGCCTGGAGGTCCCGATCGCCGGCGCCTACCCGCTGGCCGACGTCCAGGACGCCTTCCGCGAACTCGAACACGGCCACACCCGAGGCAAGATCGTCCTCATCCCCTGACAGCTCGTTTGACAATTTGTTTCCCGGCAACCGGCCAGTCCCGACAACCGGCCAGGGCGCCCGTGCCCGTCACCGACCGGGCAGCGTGATGCCGACGATCTACCGATCGCTGGAACGCAACGCCGGTCAGGTAGCGCGGATCCCATCCACGACCACCCACACAGACCATGATCCAGACAATTTTGTCGTTGTGTACGCTTTTCGTCCGCAAAAGCGTACACAACGACAAACTCGCGCCGATCTTCTCCGGCAGCCGGCACCCATCGAGGTGTGCCACCGTTCGCGGGGATACGTATGGCTACCTGACCGGCACTCTGGGAAAGAGTCGACGTCGGCACCGGCGTGATGCCGTCGGACCTCAGAGCCGGATGTGCTGCGGCGCGGTGTCAGCCCGCATGACTTCACCGAAGGTCGCGGTTGCGGGGAACACGATGCCGCCGT
>NZ_CEVIVD010000195.1:0-4356 GCF_982290655.1 Protofrankia sp. CiP1_Cm_nod3 | reverse complement strand
GCCGTAGGCATCCAGTGCGGTCTCGTGGCTCAGGCACGCTTCCGGTGCGCGCGTCCACAGCACCGCAAGCATGCAGGGGTCGTACTCGCTCACCGGGTAGCGGGGGAAGCGGTAGACACCGAACGCTACCCGGTCGAGGGTGCCGCGCTGTACGAGCATCTGCAGTGCCCCCTTGCCGACACCGAGCTCGGTCGCCTGGTGGGCGGTCACAAACCCGTGCTGGGACGCCGCGACATCCCAGAGCTCCTCTCGCGCCAGCGTATGATCAGACATGGCAAAAGTATAACGGAAACGTGATACTATTGGCTCACGCCCGATGCGACAAGTGATCAGTGACCGCCTGAGGCTGTCGACTCCCGTTCACGCCGAGGGCTGGTGGGCAAACCGTCGGCGATACAGTCGAACGTCACCTGGAAGGTCATCCGGGAATCTCCTTCCGTCACCGGTCCGACGGCCACAGCATGTTCCCGTCCCACGCCGGGCGCCCGCGGGCAGCCAACCCGACCGCGGCGCGGGCCGTCATGCCGCCGGTGCGTTCCGGGCGACGGCGTCCGCGCGGATGGCCGGACAGGTACCGGTCACGACGGACGGCGGGCGAAGGCGCGCAGGAAGGTGGTCACGCCGGCGGCGGCGGTCTGGTCGCGGTGGGCGGGGGTCACGGTGTCGGGGGCGAAGACCGTGAGCAGCGGCAGGTCCCCCAGGACGAGGCCGACGAACTGGGTGGCGGCCGTCGCGGGGTCGGCGATCTCCAGGTAGCCGGCGTGCGCGAGCCGGGCCATCCGGCCGGCCAGCGTCTCGATCACCTCCTCGCCGGAGGCCCACATCGTCCGGAACAGATCGGGGAAACGACCGGACTCCATGTACATCAGACGGCGGGCGGCCACCGACTGCTCGTCGCAGACGCACGCCGCCAGCCCGTCGGCGACGGCACCCAGCTCACCGACAAGATCGGCCGGCTCGGTCGGGAAGTTCCTGAGCACGGCGAGGGTGCGGGCGTTCGCCCGGACCGCCGCGTCGACCATCACCAGCCGGAACAGCTTCTCCTTGCTCCCAAGATGGTTGTAGAGCGTCGGCTTGGCCACCCCGGCCTCGCTCGCGATGAGATCGACGCTCGCGCCCTCGTACCCCTTGCGGGCGAACACCTCGAACGCGGCGGCGAGGATCGCCTCCCGCTTGTCCACCCGGCCACGCCCGGTCGCCGTACCAGCGGCAGAGACGAGCGCATCCATCATCCAAGCGTATCCGCCATGGCGTTCACCGACCGCCGGCCCGCATTCAGCCGCCGAGGTTCTCGGTGCGTATCCCATGAACGGCCGGCGCGCCGAAGCTACGCAGCGGGTCGATGACGACCGGGCTGGACCTTTCATCCGGATGGATACGGAGGACCTCCCCGCCACCGGGAGCGAACTCGGCTTTCTCCACGAACGCGGCCGCGCCGGGGGCGAGTACGAGCTGGCCGTTACGGATGACGACCATCACGAGCTCCCGGTCGATACCGGTCTCGTCCTGAACCTCGAGAACGAGCTCACGGTTCGCGACATACGGCCTGGCGTGCGCGAGCGGATAGGGGACACCGAAACGCTCCCGCAGAAACTGCACGACCGGACGGAGACGTCGCAGAGAGACCCTGTGCCGTATCCGGTACTCGCGAAGATAACCGGCCTCGACGAACTCCCCCCAGGTGACGGCCTCTTCGCCGGTCCGTTCGGGCCGGATGACCGGCTCGTAGACCGAGCCGCCACGGAGTAGCCGTCGATCCATCCACGCAGCCGCGCCGGTCGCACACCGAGGACACGCGCCGCCTCGCCCATCGAGTAGACCTCACGGTCCAGGACGGTGATCCCCATGCTCGCGTCATGCCGCATCAGCGCCGTGGCATGACGCATGCGCACAGCTGGCGGACGGCGCGGTCGAGGCCCGCCGGACCCCGGCATGGAGATGATCGCCGTCGTGGCCGTGTATGTCACCCTGTGGCGTGGTAGCTGTCCATCGGGTGGTTGAATGCGCCGTGTCCGATCTGCTGGACACGGGGGGAACATCATGCGGGACGCGGCCGACGCGGCTATTGCCGTGGTGTGGGGGAAGTCGGACGCCCAGGGCTCGATGCATCTGCTGCTGGGGCATCTGCTCGACACGGCCGCGGTCGGCGAGCTCGTCTGGGACCGTTTCCTGTCCACCGCCATACGTGGCCGCCTCGACGAGTGCAGTGGTGGCCGGGGCCGTTCCCTGTTCGCCCTGCTGTGCGGCCTGCACGATGTGGGCAAGGCGACTCCCGCCTTCCAGACGAAGGACGACGGGCTGGCGGAACGGGTCCGCGCGGCCGGCCTCGACTGGCGTGGGCTCACCCGCAGCCAGGCCGCCGGCTGGCATCATGCGCGCGCCGGCGCGGTCATCGTCCGTGACTGTCTGAAGGAGGCGGGCTGGGGCGCGCCGGCCCGTAACTGGGTGTGGCCGCTGGTGGCCGGGCATCACGGCAAGGTGCCCGGGACGGACCGGCTGCGGCCCACCAGTCCCACCGCGCACGGCCGCGGCCGGTGGCTCGACGTCCAACAGGAGTTCGTCGGACGGGTCGCCGGCGAGCTGGGACTGGACCTGGATGCCTTCTCGGATGTGGCGACGCCGCGCCGAGGCGGCCAGCTCACCCTGTCCGGCATGATCATCATGGCGGACTGGGTTGCCAGCGACGCGCGGCACTTCGACGGGCTGTCCGATCTCTCCGACATCTCGATCGAGAAATCACGGGATCGCGCCCAGCGGGCGTGGGACAAGCTGGGGCTGCGCGGCGGCTGGCGCGCCGACCGGCCGGCGCCGCGGGACCAGCCCGACCTGGTACGCCATCGTTTCGGTGTCGCCGCCCGCCCCGCCCAGGCCGACGCGGTACGGCTGGCGGCGCGGATGCCCACGCCGGGCCTGCTCATCCTTGAGGCCCCGATGGGTGAGGGCAAGACGGAGGCCGCTTTCGCGGTGGTGGAGGTGCTGGCCAGCCGGTTCGGCGCGGACGGGATGTTCGTCGGGATGCCCACCCAGGCGACCAGCGACCCGATGTTCGGCCGGGTCCGGACGTGGCTGACGTCGGTGGATCCGGATGTGCCCATCGGGCTCCTGCACGGGCGCGCGCGTTTCAACAAGGAGTGGGCGGCGCTGCGTTCCGCCGTCGCCTTCGCGGACATCGCCGACGAGCGGGACGAGTACGACATGGACGACGACTACGGCTTCATCGGTTCCGGCGGCACCGGGAGCGGATCGGCCGCCGGGGACGGTGGCCGGCCGGCTGTCAGTGGCACGGCCGCCGCCGAGTGGTTCCTCGGCCCGAAACGGGGCCTGCTGGCGCCGGTCACGGTGGGCACCGTCGACCAGTTGCTGCATGCGGCGACGCGAACGAAGCACGTGATGCTGCGGCAGGCCGGTACGGCGGGCCGGGTGGTCGTGCTGGACGAGGTGCACGCCTACGACGTGTACATGGCGCAGTTCCTGTTCGAGGCGCTGCGCTGGCTCGCCGACACCGGTGTCCCGGTCGTCCTGCTGTCGGCGACGTTGCCGCCGTCGCTGCGGCTGCAACTGGTCCGCGCCTATCTCCAGGGTGCGCTGCAGGAACGTGACGTGGACGTGACGGACCTCCCGGTACCGGCAGGCTACCCGAGCGCCACCGCGGTGTGCGTGACGACGGAAGGCAAGCGATGGGACGAGGTCGCGTCCGGGCCCTCGTGGCGTGCCTCGGCCCGGGTCGAGGTGCGGGTGCTCGCCGAGACCCCGGACTTCTCCCCCGCGGCCGTCGCCGCCGCGGTCACGGCGGAGGTGGGTGACGGCGGGTGCGCGCTGGTGGTGTGCAACACCGTCGCCCGCGCCCAGGACGTCCACACCGCGCTGCGCCCGGCGTTCGGCGAGGACGTCGTGCTGCTGCACGCCCGGTTCGTCGCGGCCGAACGCGCCGCCCGCGCCGAGCGGGTGGTGGACCTGCTGGGCCGGCCGGGACGGCCCGCGGGGGCGGCCCGGCCGCGGCGGCTGGTCGTGGTCGCGACCCAGGTGGCCGAGCAGTCCTTCGACGTGGACGTCGACCTGCTCGTCACCGACCTCGCGCCGATCGACCTGCTGCTCCAGCGGGTCGGCCGGCTGCACCGCCACGACCGGCCCGCCACGGAGCGCCCGCCCGGGCTGCGACAACCCAGAGTGATCGTCAGTGGCCTGCTGCTGCGGCCGGGCGCCGTGCCGACATGGCCCGGTGGGAGCCGGGCCGTGTACGGGGACCACCTGCTGCTGCGCTCCGCCGCCCTGGTCGCCGACGCGGCAGCGGGCGACGGATGGTCGGTGCCGGCCGATGTCCCCGGGCTGGTCGCCGCCGGTTACGGTGAGGATCCG
>NZ_CEVIVD010000194.1:2745-7761 GCF_982290655.1 Protofrankia sp. CiP1_Cm_nod3 | reverse complement strand
GGGGATGACCGAGCAGATCGGATACGACAACTTCGACTTCGGACACCAGCCTGAGGTGGACTTCGCCCTGAACCCCGAGCCGCGGTGTCCCTGTCTCCTGCTGCTGGACGTGTCTGGGTCCATGAACGGTCAGCCCATTCGAGAACTCAACGCCGGTCTCAGGGCGTTCCAGGATGAACTCACCTCAGACGACCTCGCCGCGAAGCGCGTCGAGGTCGGGATCATCACCTTCGGACCGGTGCAGGTGGCGACCGAATTCGTGTCTGCCTCGGTGTTCACAGCGCCCGAGTTGCACGTGCAGGGAGCCACCCCGATGGGCGAAGCCATCACCCGAGGTCTGTCGTTGCTCCGTGACCGCAAGACTGAATATAGGAACAACGGGGTGAAGTACTACCGCCCGTGGATCTTCCTGATCACAGACGGGGAGCCGACAGACAACTGGCATGCGGCCGCCCACGCTGTGCAGGCGGGTGAGGCTGCGAAGGAGTTCGCGCTTTTCGCCGTCGGCGTGCGGGGAGCGAACATGGAAATCCTCCGCCAGATCGCTGTCCGCCAGCCGCTCGCGCTGCAGGGACTCAAGTTTCAGGAACTCTTCCAGTGGCTGTCCAGTTCCCTGGGATCGGTGTCCCGTTCGGCCGTCGGCACCGAGACGCTGCTCGCGGCACCTACAGGGTGGGCCGCCGTTTGACCTGGCGCGTCATCGCGAGGTCCGAAGCCGGCACCTCGCACATCAAACGAAGCCTGCCCTGCGACGACGACTGCCTCTTCGCGCAATATCGGCTTCCGTGTGGCGACGAGTTGCTCGCGGTCGTCGTCGCGGATGGCGCGGGCAGCGCCGAACACGGTGGCGAAGGGGCACAGGTCGCGATAGCAGCGGTGGCTGCGGCTCTCCAGTCGCGCCTGGGCGAATCAGAGATCATGCTGGATGCCGGCCTGGCCGAGATCCTGGTGACGGCGGCACACGACGGAATCGCGTCGAAGGCCACCAGCCACAACCTCCGTCCTCGAGACTTTGCCTGCACCCTGCTTGGTGTGCTCGCCGCGCCGACGCTCGGGACGATGGCTTTCCAGATCGGAGACGGCGGCATCGTCCTCGACGTCGGGAGCGGGCTGGAACTCGCCGTAGTACCCATGGTTGGGGAGTACGCCAACATGACGCACTTCGTCACGCAGGACAACTTCCGCGAGGTCCTCGCCGTCCGAACCTTTGACTCACTGGCTACGAAGATCGCAGCATTCACCGATGGCCTGCAGCGAATCGCGCTCGATCTCGCCACGGACGTACCCCATGAACCATTCTTCAGGCCCTTTTTCAAGGCGCTCGAGGATGCCAGATCCGAAAACGAGGAAGTTCTGCTCGACCAACTCAGCCTGGCTCTGGGACGGTTCCTGCAAGGACCGCTGGTAAACGAACGTACCGACGACGACAAGACACTAGCTATCGCAGTCTGGCTCGGCGACGTCGACCCAGCCACGGCCAGTGACGAACTGGGAAACTCGGACGCACGGGCATGAGCACCACCCGGCTGTTCACGTCAACGGGAGACGAACTGTCGCTCGGCCCGACTCTCGGCAAGGGCGGCGAAGGTTCCGTCCACCAGATCAACGGAGACTCAAATCACGTCGCAAAAGTGTACCACAAGATCCCTGACGGCGACCGGCAGGAGAAGCTTCGGTTGATGGCGTCTCTCAGGGATGCCGACATCCGGAAATTTGTCGCTTGGCCAGTGGAGACCCTGCATGTGGACCGGGGAGGTCCCGTCCGGGGCTTTGTCATGCCAACCGCAGGCTCCTGCGTTCCCGTTCATCAGCTCTACAACCCCGGCCACCGCAAGCAGGAGCAGCCCCAACTGTCGTGGAAGAATTTGCTGGTCACGGCGCGGAACACGGCGGACGGCTTCGCCGCGGTCCACCAGCGTGGACTGGTCGTGGGTGACGTCAACGAGAACTCGGTGATGGTCGCCCCAAATAACGGGCATGTGATGCTGATCGACGCGGATTCATTTCAGGTGAACGCGGATGGCCGGGTCTTTCCCTGCCTGGTCGGGGTTCCGGACTTCACCCCGCCCGAGTTGCACGCGGTCGGTGACTTCAGCCGGATGGTCCGAACCGCCAACCACGACAACTTCGGTCTGGCAATCCTGATCTTCCAGCTGCTCCTCGGCGGACGCCATCCCTTCGCGGGTCGTCCGCTCCGTAACGATGTCGGCAACGATATGTCCACTGATATCAGCGGCTTTCGGTTTGCCGACGCCCCGGACAACAGCAGCCGCGGATTGGTCCCGCCACCGACAGCCGTTCCGGTGACCATCCTTCCTGCTGTGATCCACGGCATGTTCACCCAGGCGTTCACCGAGCCCGGGATCCAGCACCGGCCGACTGCTCGGGAGTGGGTATTGGCTCTCGACAAACTGCGACCGCAGACAGCCGTGTGCCACGCCAGCCCACACCACGCTTACCCGGCACACGTGAGGGCGTGCCCCTGGTGTTCCCTCGACAGTTCGGGAATCGTGCATTTCGTCAAGGCGCAGGTCGCCGCGAAGGCGCAAGCGGCGGGGGTCACCATCGCGGCGCTGTGGGCGCAGATATCTGCAGTCCCGCCCCCGGCGGAAATCGTCGTACCCCCCAGCGCCGGGATTAAGCCCGTTGCGCGGCCGCTCCCGGCGGCGGTGCGCTCAAAGGCAACACCATTCGTCGTCTGGCCCATCGTGGTCAGCCTGGTTATTGCACTGATGGTAATCGCAGGTGCGCTCGGGCTCCTGGCGCTGGTGTTGCCCGTTTTTGTGGGTCGGTGGCTCAAACGCTACGGTGAGCCCAGGCGTCAGGAGAAGGACGCGCGCCTGCTGGCAGGGCAACAGGCGCGAGATGCGCATGCAGCCGCGATCCGTGAGGCAGAGGAAGCTGGCCCAGCAGGGTTTCAGACTCTCCGTGATCCGCTTGCCAGGCTCTATTCTGAGTACACCGTCGAGATCCCGAAACAGGAGAGGCGGACACTCGCGGAATTTGACCGCACCGTGCGGGATCGCCAGCTGCGCCGTCACTTGGAGCGGCAGTACGTCAGCAGGGCCTCGATCAGCGGCGTTGGCCCGAGTCTCAAGCAGCGGCTTGCAGCGTACGGCGTCAACACCGCTGCAGATGTGAACCGCTCCAAGATAATAGGAATCCCCGGTTTCGGGGAAGTGAAGACTGGAGCTCTGGTCGCTTGGCGTGACTCCTGTGAACGTGCTTTCCGCTACAACCCCCATGACCCTGCTACGCCCAAGGAACGCGACCAGGCGCTCGAAGTTCACCAGAGGCGGCGCAGATCCATCGAGAACGAGCTTCAGCGCGGTCTCGCCGAACTCCAGCGCCGCAGCCAGCTCCGGCCAGAAGCGCGAGCCGAAATTGAGCAGAAGCTAGCCGCCACGGCCCGGCAACTCGCCCAGGCGGACGCCGACCTGACTGTCCTCTAACGAGGCTCCTGTTCGTCTTCAATCCTGAGCGCCGCGCGGTCCTGTTTGTCGCCGGAGACAAGGCCGGGCAGTGGTCAACCTGGTGCGCCAGGGCGATCCCGCTGGCCGAGGCCCGTTACGCCCTCCACCTCTAACCATCCAGAAGGTCGGCGTTGGCTGGACACGGTGTCGGTAGCAGCGTCGATCCCGTACCCGCGAGCCGTTCGGGAGCCCCGATCACCCGCCGTGCCCTGGGTCCCGAAACACCGTTCCTGGCAGCCGAGTCGCGTTCCTGACAGCCAAGTTGACCGGGTCGAGGTCCATGGCGACGGCTCGGACGGGTGCTCCGTCGGCGCCGGTGAGACGCAGTGGCAGCGCGGTCACGAAGGGGTCGAAGTCGATCGCCTCGATGTTGCGCAGGTTCTCGCCGATGATCCCGCCGTGGCGGGCGATGAGGTGGTGTACCGGAAAGCCTGCCCCTGGATGGCCGGCGTCGGGCGTCTCGTCGATGCTGGCAGCGTCCAGCAGGAACGTCCGCGCACCGAGATCGACCATTCGCGTTGCGGCGTCCTCGTCGAGGAACGGATGATCGAAGTATTTCGGTGTTCCGTAGTGTGCGGACCAGCCGGTGTGCAGGATCGTGATGACTCCGGGGCCGATGCGGCCGGTGGGTGCGGAGGCGGTGATGTGGTCCCAGGTGATCCGTTCCCGAGGTGCCAGCCCGGTCACGTCCAGGATGATCCCGGGGCCGGCCAGTAGGCGCAGGTCGAGTTCGTCGACGCGGGCCCCGTTCGGCTCGACGTGGTAGGGCGCGTCGACGTGCGTCCCGGTCTGTGATCCGAGGTGCAGGTCGAGCAGGTTGAAGCCGGCTGTCTCGATCGTGGCCGCCGGTCGGAGCCGCGGGGTGGGATCACCCGGGTAGACCTGGGTGCTCTCGTCCAGTGGCACCGACAGGTCGACGATCCGGCGGATACGCATGCCCGATTCTCTGCTCCGCGCGGGCGGCTTGGTGATCCTGTCACCCTACCGATGATCGTGCCGTCGCTCGGGGCGGGGCGGGGCGGGGGGACCGGGAGCATGCCTGTACCGAAGGTACTGATCGAAGAAGCGAAAAAAACCGTAGATACGCACCTGATGGCCTGATAATGTTCGCGTCTGCGTAGTAATGCCAGGTGGGTCGGACGCCTGCGCAGGTGCGGCCGCGGGCGCGGAGCGCGGCTCGTGGGGGCTCCTGCGGCTTGTGGCCATCGGTCGGTGCTCGTGGCCGGGAGCCGGAGACGCGGCCGCACCTCCACCAGGTCACGTGCTCTGTCGACAAAGGATGATCGGATGACCGGATGATCGGTAAGGATTCGGCGGGGAACATTGTTTTACGTACGGTGTCCATGAGATCGGTCGGTAGCGGCTCGGTCGCCGTCCTCTGCGCGGCAGCCCTCGCCTGGGCGTGGGTGACGCCCGCGGCCGCGGACCCGCTGCCGAAGCCCGCCGGCTCGCTCCAGGGCGGTGTGCATCTGCGGGGCAGCTACCCGAGTGACGCCGCGGGCAGCCCGGCTGTCGACGGCACTGTCAACCCCACCAGCTGGAG
>NZ_CEVIVD010000194.1:0-2028 GCF_982290655.1 Protofrankia sp. CiP1_Cm_nod3 | reverse complement strand
GACGGTGTTGCGCGCACATGTCCGCCGCGTCGAAGTCAGAAAGGGAGATCCGATGAGGATGAGGTCGCTGCGGCATCCTGTCCTGGGAAAAGCGCTGATCGCAGGTGCGCTGCTGGCTGTCACGGTGCCGGGAGTCGCGTACGCCAACACGGTGGGCGTCACCGTGCGAACCCCGGGGGCCACCAGCGGCCCCGGATCGGCCTTCTCCGAGATCTCGACCCACGCGGACTGTAGCGGCGGCCTCATCTCCGGAGGTGGGATCAACCAGGCCATCGGTACCGGCTCGTCGTCGAACGGCAACCATGTGATGGGTACCGAGCCCAGCTCCGACGGCAGCACCGAATACACCGGTTCCACCGGGGCCGTCGGTACCGACGTGACGCACTGGCTCGGTATCGGTGGCAGCGGGGGCGCGGTCAACGCCTCCTTCTCCACCACTCCCTACGCGGTGTGCCTCACCAGCAGTCTGATCAGTCACACCCAGGTGGTCATGAACAAGATTTCCGGGCCCACGTCCGGCTCAACGGTGGGCCTGGTCACCGCCACCTGCCCGGCGAACACGGTCCTGCTCGGCGGCGGGGCGCGTACCACACCGGCCAGTATCGGCAGCCTCAAGCCGATCGCCAGCTTCCCCACCTTCAACAACGCCGGACACGACTACGGCCAGAAAGCCGCGGCCGACGGTGAGACCAATCCGGACTCCTGGACCGCCGTCGGGTGGAACGGCGGCGGAGGCAACAGCAACAACACGACCTACGCCTACGCGGTCTGCAGCGGGAACAACATCGATGTCAGTGGAGTCACCGTGAAAATCCGGTACAGCGAGGTGAGTGGCCCGGCCTCAGCGACCACAGGGCAGACAGCGACCGTGGGCTGCGGTGGTCAGGACGGGAAACTGGTCAGCGGAGGTGCCGCCGTCAGCGGGGGCAGCGTGACGACCACCGACTTCACCGGACCGGGCTCGGGCGGCGACCATCTCAACGGCAGCTTCCCCAGCGATTCCAGCGGCAATCCCGTCGGTGACGGGACCACTACGGCGGCATACTGGACGGCCTTCACCCACACCGGGGGCACAAGCTCGCCGAGCACCTATTCCGATGTCTGGGTGCTGTGCGCCGACGACGGCGTCTGAAAACCGGCAGCACCGGCCCGCGGGCGGGCACGGGCCGAACACGGCCTGCCCGCGGATCACCCATCTCAGCATTCCACCACCTCCGCAGGCCCGGAAAGGCGCCGTCGATTTCCGTGAACCGTCGTTTCATCATGTCCAGAGCCGTAGCGATCGCGGCCGCCGGCGCGACCGGCCTCCTGGCCGCCGTCATGGGGACGCCCCTCGCCGTAGCCGCCGGTCCGGCCGGCGCGGCCGAACCCTGCGGCGCGGGCGGCGTCCTCACCACCTCCCCGCCCACCTGCACCTACACCGCTGCGGGGACGGACACCTTCACCGTCCCGGACGGGGTGACCGCCGTGAGCGTCGACCTGTTCGGTGCCGAGGGCGGCAGCGCGGCCGGCTTCGTCGCTCCGCACCCGCCGAACGACGGCGCGGCCGGCGGGCTCGGCGGCGAGACCCGCGCCACCCTGGCCGTCAGCCCAGGGCAGATCCTCCAGATCACCGTGGGCGCCGCCGGCATCCCCGGAACCTCCCGGCACGGCGAGTTCGCCCGGCCCGGCGGCATCGGCCACGGAGCCGGCGGCGGTGGCGCGCACGGCGGAGGCGGGTCCGGCGGCGGTGGCTCGGACGTGCGGCTCGCCCCCTCCGGCCAGTCCGGTCGGCTCCTGGTCGCGGGCGGCGGCGGCGGGGCCGGTAACGGTGGGCCCCTCCTGCACGGCGGCGACGGCGGCGGTCCCACCGGGCAGGCCGGCGGGCAGGGCGGCGGACCCGCGGGGTCCGGTGTCGCCGGCGGCGGCGCAACCCAGAGCGCCCCCGGGACCGGGAGCCCCAACTCCGCTGCCGGCGGCCCTGGCGCTCCCGGCAGCGACATCGACCCCAACACCGGCCAGCCCAACCCGGGCAGCGGGGGCCCAGGG
>NZ_CEVIVD010000193.1:6100-8195 GCF_982290655.1 Protofrankia sp. CiP1_Cm_nod3 | reverse complement strand
GGCCGTGGGGCGGCACCGCGGGGCCGCCCGGCGCCGTCGCCCGGGCCGCCCGGCTGCCCTGGCCCGCCGGGTCTCCCTGGCGGCCCAGGCCCTCCTGGGCCTCCTGGGCCGTTGCCTCCTGAGCTGCCTCCTGGGCCGTTGCCTCCTGGGCCGTCGCCACGTCCATGTCGGCTCCCTCTCGCGATTCTTCGGTGCCCACCGTCACAGGCCGTCGCCGACTGCCTGCTCCGACCACGGGCCGCGCCGACGGATGCCGCCGGCGCCGGCCGGGCATTTGCCGAACACGCCGGACCGTCCGCTGGGACCGTATTCCAGCATGTTCGGCCGGCGCTTCGGTGAACGGCGAGTTTACATTTCAGGGCGAAAGAAAGATGTCCCTGGCGGCGGCCGGGACGCGGCTGGCCCGGCTATTGTGACGCCGAATGAAACAATTGGTTTCGCTGATGGAGGCCAGGGCTGTGAAGGAGTCGTCCGGTGCGGTGTTGCCAAGCCCGCCGAATGCGGTTACCGTGCTGTCTCCAGCAGGGGAGGCGCGGAGGCTGGCGACACATTTTCTTCAGCCATCGAATCATCGAAATCCTGGTTGACACCGGCCTGGGCCTGGCTCCACGATATCCTTCGCAAGGCATTCGGAGCGCCGGCTCACATCGTCGGCTCGCATTGTCGGCCCACCTGGCTGGTGGCGGCTTGTCCACGGTGTGTGGACAAGCCGCGGGAAAGATTTCGGCGCAGCCGGTCCACGCCGGCCGGAAATACGTGACGGTGAACATCTGATGGCCACGGGAGGCGTGATGGACGACGGCACGGTGCTTCCGACGCCGGCCAGGCAGCCACACGCCGATCCCGCGCTCCCCCTGGTCGGCGAAGATTCCCGGGGGCCGCAGCCCGGCCGGCCGTCACACCCGCGGGCGGCCGAGGACGGCCGCGGCCACGCGGTCGTCCTCGGCGCCGGCATCGCCGGGCTGCTGGCCGCCCGGGTGCTCTCGGAGACCTTCGAGCGGGTCACGGTACTCGAACGGGACGTGCTCCTCGACGGTGATCCCCACGGCGACTCCCGCCGTGGTGTGCCCCAGGGCCGGCACCTGCACGGGCTGCTCGACCGCGGACGCCGGCTCATGGAGGAGCTGTTCCCCGGCCTGACCACGGAACTCACGCGGCGGGGCGCGTCCACGATCGAGACGCTGGTGGGCTCCCGCTGGTATCTGCGGGGGCTGCGGGTCCGCTCGGCCCCGACCGGGCTGACCTCGGTGCTCGCCAGCAGGGGGCTGCTGGAGGACGTCCTGCGGGCGAGGCTGCGGGCGGTCCCCGGCGTGCGGTTCGTCCAGCGGACGTCGGCGACCGGGCTGGTCACCGCGCCGGAGGCGCCCGGCCGGATCATCGGGGTGCGTGTCGTCCAGCAGCCCCGTACCGCCGGTGCCGGGAGCGGCGCTGATGCCGGTGCTGATGCCGGCGCCGCTACCGGCACCGGACTCATCCGCGCGGATCTTGTGGTGGACGCGACCGGCCGTGCCTCCCGCGGCCCGGACTGGCTGGCCGCCCTGGGACTGCCCGGCCCGGCCGAGCGGCGGACCGGCGTCGATCTCGGATACGCGTCGCGTTTCTACCGGTACCGCCCCGAGCATCTCGACGGCCAGCGTTCGGTCATAGTCTCGACCATGCCCGGATTCCGTGGCGGCGGCGCCGTCGCGCTGGAGGGCGGCCGCTGGCATGTCACGCTCACCGGAATGCTCGGCGACCACCCGCCGACGGATCCCGAGGGATTCGAAGCGTTCGCCCGGACCCTGCCCGTACCCGACATCTACGACCTGGTCACGTCGACCGAGGCGCTGAGCGACCCGGTGCCCCACCGTTTCACCAGTTCACTGCGGCGATACTACGAGCGGGTGCAGAACCCGCCGGCCGGATTCCTCGCCATCGGTGACGCGATATGCAGCTTCAACCCGCTCTACGCCCAGGGAATGACCGTGGCGGCCCAGCACGCGTGGGCGCTGCGGGACTGCCTGCGGGCCGGCGGCCCGGACCTGCCGGCCCGTTTCTACCGGCAGGCCGGCCGCCTCGTGGACGTCGCGTGGGACATGGCCAACGGGGCCGACCT
>NZ_CEVIVD010000193.1:1823-5550 GCF_982290655.1 Protofrankia sp. CiP1_Cm_nod3 | reverse complement strand
ATCCATCGCCACGCGTGATCGTTCGCTCGCTGGGGCCGCCCCACCGCGGTCGTCCGTCCTGGTCGTGCGCACCGGCCGGCCGTCAGGCCCGGCCCGGCCGGGTTCAGGACAGCCGGACGGGCAGGGCCGCGAGGCTGCGTACGGTCAGGTGCGGCCGGTAGGGCGGCGGGTCCGCGGCCAGGGTGAGCCCCGGGGCACGCTGGACGAGCGCCCGCAGGGCGATCCGTGCCTCCAGCCGGGCGAGCGGCGCGCCGAGGCAGTAGTGGATGCCCAGCCCGAAACCGAGGTGCCGGTGCGCGGGAGCGGCGCCGGCGTAGCGGGTGATGTCGAAACGGTCCGGATCCGTGAAGACGTCCGGGTCCCGCTGGGCCGCCGCGCTCAGGATGATGATGATCTCGCCCTGGGGGAAGGGGTGCCCGGAGATCTCGGTGTCCCGCAGGGCGAGCCGGCCGATGAGCTGGATGGGCGGGTCGTAGCGCAACGTCTCGTCGATGACGGAGGGTATGAGGCTGGGATCCGCACGTAGCAGGGCGAGCTGGTCGGGGTTGCGCAGCAGCGCCAAGACGGCGTTGCCGATCAGGTTGACCGTCGTCTCGTAGCCGGCGACCAGCAGCAGGGCGCACAGCTCCAGCAGCTCGCTCTCGCTGAGCACGTCGCCCTGGTCCCGCACCGCCACCAGCTCGCTGAGCAGGTCCTCGGCCGGGCGGGCCCGGCGCCGCGCGATCAGCTCGGTGAAGTAGGCGTCGAACTCGCGGGAGGACGTCCGGCGCCGGGCCAGCTCGTCGGGGGTGAGCAGGTAGTCCGGGTCGATGCCGCGGGTGAGGTCGTTGGCCCAGCCGCGGAAGGTCTGCTCGTCCCGCGCCGGCACGCCCAGCAGGTCGCAGATGACGCGCAGCGGGAGCGGGCGGGCCAGCGCGCCGATCAGGTCGATCTCGCCTTCCCGCTCGAGCGCGGCGTCGATCAGCGTGTCGACCAGGGAGGTGACCCGGGGCTGGAAGGCGGCGACCATCCGGGGTGTGAAGGCCTTGCTGACCAGCCCGCGCAGCCGGGTGTGGCTGGGCGGGTTCATCCGCAGGAAGGACCGCAGCCCGCCGTCCAGCGCCTCGGCGCGACGCCACGCGTTGGTCCCGGACTCGCCGCGTCCCCAGGCTGTTTCCGACAGGGCGGTCAAGCAGTCGGGGTAACGCGTCAGCACAGTGGCCTGGAGATCTCCCAGCGGGATGCGGTAGAAGGGATCCGCCGCGCGCAGGGCGCGGTAGCCCGGGTAGGGGTCGGCGCGGCGAGCCGGGTCGAAGGCGCCGAACGCCAGCGGCGCGGCGGCGGGAGTGTCCGATGCCGAGGCGGAACTCATGACCGGGTCCTCTCCTTGTCGTGCTCGTCCCAGCGGCCGGAGATGACAGCCGCCAGCCCGCCGGGGCCGCCCGCACCATGCCTTCCGCGATGCACCCGGTGCCTTCACCCGGTGCCTTCACCCGGTGCCTTCGCGCGGGCCGGTGGCGTCTGCCGGTCAGAAGAAGAATGCCGGGACGGTATTACCCGCCGATGAATCGGCGCTGAACCAGTGCCGGCGGGAACCGCACGAACCGGTGAGCCGGGGTGCTGGCATGTCGTCACCGAAACGTCGGCAGCCAGCCGGAATGACGTAACCGGAAAACGGGAAAAATACGAGAAGAATGGCTGGACGGATGCTGGCCGGCTGCCGTGGACGCAGGCCCGCGCCGAGCGGGCGGGGCCCGGCGGACCGGCCGCTCGCGGGCCGGAACGCCGCGCGGCGGGCATGCGGCGGGCATGCGGCAGCCCGGGCGCGCGACCGCGCGACCGCGCGGCGCCGGTGCGCCCAGGGCTGACGGGAGCCGGGGAAGGTCAGTTCGGGCCGGGGGCTGCGTGCTCGCTCATCCAGGTCAGGTCCGGCACCCGGACCCGCAGCCGGTGCGCTATCTCCTCGACGGCCAAGCCCCGGCCGATCGCCTCGCGGATCGCCAGACCACGGACGGCACGCAGCCGCAGCCGCTGAGGATGGTCGTTCCAGAGCAGATCGTGAGCGACCGCTGCGCGCTCGACCGGGTCGGAGATCGCGATAATTTCGTCGAAGAGCAGCACAACGCCCATGGTCCTGCGATCGTGACCATCCAGCAAGAGCGCGCCGTGCCCGGATGGGCGCGGCCGTCCGAGGAGCTACCCTCGCCCGGCCCGGGCACGCCGGCTGTGTCCGGCCCGGGCACGCCGGCCTTGCCCGGCCCGGACACGCGGGCCGGGAGCGGGACGCGCCGGAGCTGTTCCGGGTCGGGCCGCCCGGCCCGCGTGATCCGCAGCGGCCGTTCGGCCACGGCCGCGGTGAGCTCCAGGAGCGGCCCGACCGTGGCCGGGCAGTCGATGAGGTGGGACTGCGGGTGCGCGGCCAGCCTCCGTCGGGCCAACGTCAGCCACAGGCGTTGGACGAGCCGTCCGAACTCCACCTCGCCAGACCTCGCCAGCCGGGCCGGTGCCTGCCGGGACCAGCAGCACCAGCACCGGACCGCCGTCCCGGGACGCCCTGGCCTGCCGCTGGGCCACCGTGTCGCGCAGACCGTGACGGCGTGGCTCCGGCTGCTCAGCCGGGACCATCGCGGTCGTGGCCGGTCTCCGGTGGCCGGGGCACCGGCCGCTCCTGGCCACCGGACGGCCGGGTGAGCGTCGGGACAGGGGCAAAACGGATGATCAGAAGGGCGGCCAGAACGCCGATCAGGGCATCGAGCAGGACGCCGGGGATGACGGCAGGGCCGCTGACGAGGGTGAAGAGCCCGACCGCCACCATCCCGCAGGCCAGGAAGGTGGCGACGGCCACGACGAGGACGAGCACGGCGGCACTGATGACCCGTCCGCCGTGGGAGAGGCCGCCGATGACGGCGTGCCCCACAGCGGCCCCGGCCGTTCGAGCCGTTCCAGGCATCCTGTTCGTCCCGGGTATCCCAGCCGTTCCGGCCCGCTCGGCGGCGGCTGTCGCGCGCGGGGCGTGCGGCGCCGTGGCCGCCGGGGCGTCCGCCAGCGCTGGCCCGGTGTGGCGGGCGGCACTCATCCGGCGTCCACCAGCTGGGATGGCACGGCGGCGTGCAGCTCGCTCGTGAGCGTCTCGACGGTCCATGCGATCTGTTCGGGGGTGTGCTCGCTGGTGATGAAGAAACGCAGCCGGGACAGGCGTTCCTCGACCGCCGGATACATGATCGGGTTGACGCTGATCCCGCGTTCGAACAGCGTGTTGGCCAGCTGGACGCTGCGTATCGAGCCGCCGACGATGCACGGGATGACCGGGGTCCCGGCGCTCGTCCCGGTGTTCACGCCGGCCTCGCGGGCCAGGCGCAGGAACAGGGCCGAGTTGTCGCGCAGCCGGGCCAGCCGGGCCGGCTCCCCCCGCATGACCCGCAGCGCGGCCAGCGCCGCGGCCGTGTTCGGGGGTGTCAGGCCGGCGCTGTAGACGAAGCCCGGCAGCGTGTAGCGCAGGTAGTCCACCAGGGCCCGGCGGCCGGCGACATACCCGCCGCAGCTGGCCAGCGACTTCGACAGGGTGCCCATCCACACGTCGACACCGCCGCGGTCCACGTCGAAGTGCTCGCCCGCCCCACCGCCGGCCGCGCCGATCACGCCGATGCTGTGCGCCTCGTCGACCATCAGCAGTGCGCCGTGGCGGTTGCGCACCTTGATCAGCTCGGGCAGGTCCGCGATGTCGCCGTCCATGCTGTAGACGCCCTCG
>NZ_CEVIVD010000193.1:0-1222 GCF_982290655.1 Protofrankia sp. CiP1_Cm_nod3 | reverse complement strand
CCGCCGGGTCGTTGTGCGGGAACGGCCGGCGGGTCGCTCCGGACAGCCGGGCCCCCTGCAGGATGCTGTCGTGGGCCAGCGCGTCATGGACGATCAGGTCGCCGGGCCCGACGAGGTGGCCGATCGTCGTGACGTTGGTGGCGTGCCCGCTGACCAGGACGACGCAGTCCTCCACGCCGATCAGGGTGGCGAGCTCCGCCTCCAGCTCGCGGTGCGGCGGCCGGTCGCCGGAGAGGATGCGGGCGGCCGAGACGGAGGATCCGTACCGGTCCACCGATTCGCTGACCGCCGCGTTGACCTCCGGATGCCCGGACAGGCCCAGGTAGTTGTAGGTCGAGAAGCTCACCAGCTCCCGGCCGGCCACGACCGTACGGTCGCGGGCGTTCCCCTCGTGCAGCAGGAAGTACGGGCTGTGCAGGCCGAGCTGGTCGCTGAGCTCAAGGCGCTTGCGCAGCGCCACCACTTCGGGGAAGGCCGTGACGTCGGTGGCGGCGCTGTCGGGGCGCGGGTGCTCCCGGTGGCGGCCGTTGCCGTTGCCGTTGCCGTTGCCGACGGTGTCGAACAGCCCGTTCCCCGTGCCCTGTGGGTACAGCTGGGTGGCGAAGCCGTTGGAGTCCCGCGTCCGCGCGTCGATACCCGCTCCGATACCCGCTCCGAGGCCGATCCCGGTATCCGCTCCGGCACCGGCCTCCACGCTGGCCTCGATGCCGGCCTGACCAGGGCCGGCCGCTTCGGGCGCATCCCGGGCCGTCGGGCCGGCCGCCGCCGGGAGAAGGCCCGCGGAGCCGGCTCGCCGGGCCAGTACGGCTACCAGATCACCGACCGTGGTGATCTCGGCGATGTCCTCGGTGCGCACGGTCAGGCCCGGCCAGCGGCGTCCCAGCGCGTTCACCAGGTCGGTCATCATGATCGAGTCGAAGCCCAGATCCCCCACGAAGGCGTGCTTCTCGTGGATGTGGCTCTCCGGATAGGCGCTCAGCCCGGAGATGCTCTCGATCACCTGTGCCCGCAGCACGTCCCGGCTGCGGGCAGGTATGACCGCCCCCGCGGCGGACGTCGCGGTATGCGCCGCGGCCGCCGCGTTCCCGAGCGGGTCGTGTCCGCCCGGCGTAACGAGCGGCCAGGTGCCGCCCGCCGCCGCTGGCACGTCAGGCGCCGGCTGTCGCGGTATGGCCGCCCCGGAGATGCCGGCGCCGATCCGTGGCGCTCCGGCTGCCGGATC
>NZ_CEVIVD010000192.1:0-7175 GCF_982290655.1 Protofrankia sp. CiP1_Cm_nod3 | reverse complement strand
CGGGGCCGAATGGGGCGCTGGCGTGCCGCTGCTTCAGTTCATGAAGAACATACGTCTAATTGATAAAAATCATATGCCAAGTTCGGTTTCGTCCAGGAAGAATGAGCTAAGCGTGGCGCCGTTAGGATGGCAGGCACATCCCGCGTCCCGGAGAGCTTCGATGACTCGACTGAGCACGTCTGTCGATCGTGCCACGGCCCTGCTCACGAACGCGAACCTCGCTGCGGACGCGACCGTGCGCGAGCCGATGCTCATCCTCAGCCGCTTCCAGCGGTGGGGCACCAGGTGGTGTTCATCGTCGGTGACATAACCGCCAAGATCGGTGATCCCAGTGGCCGCTCCGACGAGCGGCCCGCGCTGACCGACGAGGACATTGCCCGCAATCTTGCCACCTGCCGTGAGCAGGTCACCCCGTTCTTCGACTTCGCCCGCACCCGGTTCCGCCACAACGGCGACTGGCTGCGGGAGGTCAGACTGCCGCAGCTGATCGAGGGCACCGACGGCACCGGGGCCAAGATGAGCAAGTCCAAGGGCAGCTACGCCTTCGGTGACGTCGAGAACCTGCCCGAGGTCGCCGGCCTGGGGCAGTCGGTGACCGACGCGGTGAAGGCGCTGGGTTTCGCCAGGAGCAACGTTGACGTCCGCCGCGTCGCCCAGCAGAACGGGCTGCGCCTCGTCGTCGAGGCCGAGGGCGGCCAGGGGCAGATCACGCTCACCGCCGACGAGGCCCGTGAGCCCCTCGCGGCCCTGGTCAAGGACAAACTCGGCGACCGGAGCGGCGACTACTACCTCAAAGTCGGCCGCAAGCTCGCCCGGATCACCGTCACCTCATGATCTCATGTGTGCGGGGCGGATCGGCTAGATCTTTGTGCTGGTATACGGCTCAGGCGGTGTAACCGCGGCTGGAGTCGACCAGGCCACCGCCACCGCCGAGCACGGCGACGAACTCCTTGGAAACCACCGGATGCGAGAACATCGGGTAGTCCTTGGTGATGGCGTTGTCGTGTTCCTCCACGGAGGTTGCTGCAACGCAGTCGGTGAGCGTGAGGACGTTGAAGCCTTTTTCATACGCGGTCCGCATTGTGGACTCGACGCAACAGTTGGTGAGAAAACCGCCGAGGGCGACGTTTCTGATGCCCTTGCCGCGGAGGATGAAGTCGAGGTTGGTGCTCATGAAAGCGTCCAGCCCGCGTTTCCCCTCGACAAGGATGTCACCGGCGGCGGGCGTGAGAGCCGCGACGATCTGCGCGCCCCACGAACCCTTCACGAACGCGTTGCTCTCGACGACCCCGGCGAGGATGCCATACGGCTTCGCGCTGATCTCGCCGTAACCCTCCACGAATGAGATCGGGACGTGGATGACCGTGGCACCCGCCTGGCGGGCCTGTTCGGCTGCCGCAACGGTGTTGCCGAGCATTCCCGTCCGCTCCATGACCTCCGCCACCGCGCCGTGCAACGCGCCGCCGGCCGTGGTGAAGTCGTTCTGGAACTCGATGAGGACGAGAGCGGTTTCGGCTGGATTCAGACTCATCGGGCCTCCTGCGGCAGTCGGCGGGCATCGTGTCGCATCTCACGCTAGCCGGCTCTCGCGGTATTTGCCAGCTGTAGCGGGATTCCTGGCGACACGCGGTTCCCGGCGTTGCCGATCCGGGCCGGCTCCAGGAGGTGGAACTCTCGGGGTGAGAAAGGCGGCCCCGGGTAGATCGTTTGCTTTTGGATGGCCGATGATCATCGTGTCGTGAGCTGGAGCGTTCTGTCTCCGGCCGCCCTTGCCTGTCTTACCTGGCTTGCCTGCCCTACCTGCAATCCGCCGCGTCCCCCGGGCATGGTTCGGGCGACTGGCCGGAGGCGAGCAGGCCGATGGCCACACGCCGCAACGCGTCGGTGAGGATCACCTGCTCGTCGGCGTTCAGCGGAGCGAGGACGTGCCGTTGGGCCAGGTTCAGGCGGGCCGTCATCTCCTCGTGTCGGCGCAGCCCGGCATCGGTCGGCCGGATGAGCCGGGCACGCCGGTCGGCCGGGTCGGGACATCGTTTGACGAGGCCGCCGTGTTCGAGATCGTCGATGAGCCGCACCATGACCGACCGGTCGATGCCGAGGCGGCGGGCGACCTCCAGCTGGTTGCGGGCGCAGTCGGTCGCGGTGGCGGACAGTATGTGCAGGCCGCGGAGACCGCCGGGGAAGTCCCCGACGGTCTCCTGCGCGGCCTGCAGGAAGCCGTTCAGGACCTGGGTCAGCAGCCAGCCGAGGTCTTCGTGGACTTCTTCCGGCAACTCGGCAGCGGCGGCGGCGGTGTCGGTCCCCGATCCCGACGTCGCCTTCGACGTCCCCTCCGCGTCCGAGTGCTCCACCCCCTCATCCTACTGCTTGCGATCTGAGATATTCTCTGTCAGTGATACGTGTAGTCGCAGACGATCGTGACTGCACACCGTTTTGTCACGCATCTGTTGGCTCGACTGTCGGCCCGATCGAGGGGATCACATGCCCACACTCCTGCACATCGACTCAAGCGTCAGCCCGGCATCGGAGTCCCGGGCCTTCGCCGGCCGGTTCGCCACCGCCTGGACCGAGAGCCACCCCGGCGGCACTGTGACCTATCGTGACCTCGCAGCCAACCCGCCCTCGCACCTCGGCTGGGACGGCATCAGCGCTTCGGTGACCTCGGCGGACGAGCGGTCACCGGAGCAGGCCGCGGCCTGGGGCGGGCGTGAGGAGCTCATCGCCGAGCTTGAGGCGGCGGACGCTCTGCTGCTGTCCGTCCCGATGTACAACTGGTCGATCACGTCGACGCTCAAGGCGTGGATCGACGCCGTCGTCGTCGTCGACCGGACCGTCAGCCTGTCGGGCGGGCCCGGCGTGCTCAATGGCAAGCCGGTCACGGTCATCACCGCCCGCGGCGGGGCATACGGCCCGGGCACCCCCCAGGAGGGCAACGACTACCAGGAGCCCTACCTGCGTCACGTGCTCACCGCGCTCGGCGCGACCGACATCGACTTCATCAACGTCGAACTGACGCTGGCCACGGTCAACCCGGCCCTGGCCGATCTCATCCCACTCGCCGAGCAGTCACGCGCGACAGCGGAGAAGGCGGTAGCCGCCCGCGCGGCAGCCTGAAGCACCAATCCGATAACTACAAGTAGCAACAAAATCGGTAGCTGACGTCAACAGGCGCCGGCCGCCAAGGAAGATCGCCGCAGCTTTGTCGTTGTGTACGCCAACAGGGCCGAAAGGCGTATCGAACGGCAGACTCCGCTGGATCGTTCTCCGTACGGGTGGGCGGGGACGAGCCGGCCGGCGCGTCTGAGGTGTTCGTGCTCGGGCGCGCCGGCGATCCGCCGCCGGCGATCCGCCGCCGGCGTGGCGAAGCTACGTGAAGCCGTGAAATCGCGGACCTCACGGGCGCAGCGGCAGCGCCTTGCCCGGGTTGAGGATGCCGGCCGGGTCGAGCGCCTGTTTGATCGAGGTGTGCAGCGACCGCGCCACCGGGTCCAGTTCGTCGGCCAGGACACGGCACTTGAGCACACCGACACCGTGTTCGCCGCTGACCGTCCCACCGACCCGCAGCGCGAGGCCGAGCAGGTCGTCGAACGCGGCGAGCGCGCGCCGCCCGGCGTCCGGATCCCCGCGCGGATACACGATCATCGGATGCAGGTTGCCGTCCCCGGCATGGCCGAAGGTGCCGATCACGACGTCCCTGGCCGCGGCGATGCGTTCGACACCACTGACCGTCTCGACGATGCGTGAGCGCGGGACGGCGATGTCGTCGAGCAGCCACGCGCCGAGGCGTTCCAGGGCGGGGAAGGCGAGCCGGCGGGCGGCCAGCAGCATGTCGGCCTGTGCCGCGTCCTCCGAACGGTAACTCTCGGTAGCGCCAGCGGCCGCGCAGACGCTGACGACGGTGTCGGCCTCGGCCTCGCCCGCCTGCCCCGGCAGGTCACTCTGGGCGAGCAGCAGCGCGGCGGCGGAGGAGTCCAGGCCCATGGGCTGGAACCGTTCGACCGCGGCGAGCGTCGTTGCGTCCATCAGCTCCAGCAGGGACGGCGTGGCGACATTCATGATCTTTTCAACCGCCCGGCCGGCGCTGACCAGGTCCGGGAACACCGCGACCGCCGTGGTCGGCGCGGCGGGCAGCGGACGCAGCCGCAGCCGGGCCTCGGTGATCACACCAAGGGTGCCCTCGCTGCCGACGAACAGGCTGACCAGGTCGTAGCCGGCCACCCCCTTGAGAGCGCGGCGCCCGACCCGGGTGACCCGCCCGTCGGCCAGCACCACCTCGAGGCCGAGCACGCAGTCCCGGGTGCTGCCGTATTTCACGCAGCACAGGCCGCCGGCGTTCGTCGCGATGTTGCCACCGATGGTGCACTGCTCCCGCGACGCCGGATCCGGCGCGTACCACAGGCCGTGGGCGGCGGCGGCCTCGCGTAACCGCTGGTTGATCACCCCGGGCTCGACGACCGCGTACCCGTCGGCGGGACGGATGGACCGGATGGCGTCCATCCGGTCCAGGCACAGCAGCACGCACCCGTCGACCGCGTTGGCCCCGCCGGACAGCCCCGAGCCCGCGCCGCGGGGGACCACCGGCACGCCCCGGCCGTGCGCGACGCGCATCACCGCCTGGACCTGCTCGGTGCTCCGGGGGAAGACGGCGACGGCCGGCTGCCCGGCCTCCGCCCCGCTGGCCTGGTCGTGACGGTAGGAGACGAGCAGATCCGGGTCGGTCACCACGGCGCCGTCCGGCAGCCGCGCGGCGAGGGCCGCGGCCAGTGCTTCCCCGGTTGTCCGCATCGACGTCACCCAGCGACAGTAGAGCCAGCGGAACGAGAACGGGAAGCGGTGCCCGGGCGGGCAGGCAGCGCCCCGCCTTCCCGGGCGTCCCGCGGTGGCCCGGCCGTCCTCGGATACCCGGCGCGCCGGCTCCGGCCGGCGGCCCGGGTGGAATGCTCCGGCCACCCGGCGACGATGGCCGCGTGACCGGTGGTCACGTCCGGTCCGGCTCGGGGCCATATAGTGTCCGTGGACGCCGGCCGGGAGGATTCGCATGAAATTCGAGCTGTTGAAGGCGCACGGTTCCAGCAACGACATATTCGTTGTGGACGGCCGGCCCGAGCGGATTTTCTCGACACCGGCCGAGGTGGCGGATTTCGTCCGGCTCGTCTGTGACCGGCGGGGCCCACTGGGCGGTGACGGCCTGTACTTCGTCGATGATTCACCGGCGGTGCCGGAGGCGTTCTTCTTCAATCCGGACGGGTCGTCGGCCAAACTGTGCGGCAACGGCCTGCGGTGCGTCGGCCGGCTTGTCCTCGAACGCCGGGGGGCCGACGCGCTGGACGTCTCGACAGGTGGCGGGCGGTTCCGGGTGGAGAGGATCCCGCAGGTGGCCGCCGGGGTGTGGAGTGTGGCCGTCGAGCTTCCCCCGGTGACGTTCCGCGCGGCCGACGTCCCGGTCGTGACCACGGGCGCCGAGCACGTCGACACGGTCATCCCGGCGCTGCATCCGGCGCTGCGTCTCACCGGGGTCGCCGTCCCCAATTCGCACCTGGTCGCGGTCGTCGACGACTACGACGAGAACGAGCTGGTCGCGGTGGGAAGCGCGGCGGCGCGCCTGCCGGCGGTTCTCCCGGCGGGCGCCAATGTGTCGTTCGTCCGGCCGCTCACCGCGCCGGGGGAGATCTTCGTCCGTACCTTCGAGCGCGGTGCCGGGCTGACGCTGTCCTGCGGCTCCGGCGTGGTCGCGTCCCGCGCGGTGTACTCGCGGCTCGGCCACGCCCTGGCGGGCGAGGCGCTGCTGGTCCGCAGTCCGGGTGGCTGCGCGCGATCCTTTCTTGTGCCCGCCGCGGATGGCACCCTGACCCCCCGGCTGGAGGGGAACGCGACATTTGTCTACCGCGCCGTCGTCGACGTGGAACAGCTCGCGTACGCCGAACCGGGAGATCTGGACCTCGACGTGCTGACCGACGAGATCTCCGCCTACGACCTGTTCCAGGAGGACAACCTGCGGGCGATCCGCGCCGCCGAACCAGCCCAGCCGAACCAGCCCAGCCGAACCAGTAGGTGAAAAAAGCCGCCCTGGCAGCGTTTTCCACCTACGCGTTCCGCGTCCGTAGGTGGAAAGCGCTGTGATGACGGCTTTTTCTGCCTGCGGCCGGCTCTTTTTCTGCCTGCGGCTGGCTACTGCTGGCCGAGGCGGTAGATGGAAGGCGTCGCCATGGTGGCGCCCTCCACCTACCCGGATGGCGCGGATGGTTCCTATGCGCGGCTGATCAGGCGGGGCGGTCGCTGGGGCCCGACTTGATGGCCTCCACCAACTGGCCCAGCTTCTCCTCGGGCAGCTTCCGCGCGAGGTCCGCTTCGCTGATCATTCCTACCAGCTGGTTGTTCTCGATGACGGGCAGCCTCTTGATCCGGTGCTCCATCATCTGTTGCAGGACCTCGTCGACGTCCGCGCCCGCGTCGATGTAGAACGGCCTGCCCTGGCTGAGCTCCCTGGCCCGGGTCGCCGCCGGGTCCCTTCCTTCGGCGAGACATCTGATCACGATGTCGCGGTCGGTGATGATGCCCTGCAGCCTGTTGTCGTCGCCACAGATCGGCAGGGCGCCGACACCGAGGTCCCGCATCCTGCGGGCGGCGTCGACGAGGGTCTCGCTCTCGCCGATGCACTCGGCGTCCCGGTGCATGATTTCCTGTGCCGTGGTCATGCGGCTCCCTTCCGCGCGCCCGCGTTCTCGCCGCGCGCTTCACGTCTGCGTGACCACCTGGTGGTGCCACCACGTGAGGTGGCCTGTGCTGCCGGGAGGCCTCGGGCGTCCGGGAGGCCGGGGAGCCCGGCTGGACTGGTGGTACCCCGCCATCTCCGGTCGCATGCTGTGCGCGGATATGTTCACGCGTGTGACATGCCTGGTCGCGGGGACGATCTGTGATTGGTTGTCGTCACGGCAGGACTGTTGTCGGATTGGTGACAGGCAGACGAGGAAGGCCGATGACAGACCAGGACCGGACCGGGGCCGGATCGGGATCAGAGGAACTGGTAGCGCTATGACATAGGCCACAAAAACATCGATCCTGGATCACCCAGGGCAATACGGGAGGCAGTGGAACGCCGAGGACCGGCGGGCTGGCGACCCCCTCCGTCGCCAGCCCGCCGGTTTCGGGCTATCTCTTCTCCCCCCGGATACTGC
>NZ_CEVIVD010000191.1:0-7176 GCF_982290655.1 Protofrankia sp. CiP1_Cm_nod3 | reverse complement strand
CCCCGCGCCCACGCCTGACCAGCGGTCCGGCCGCGTTCCCCGGGACTGTCCGGGCGGCGGCATAACGGGCGGCGGTGTAACGGGCAGCGGTGTAACGGGCTGCAGTGGTCAGGCGTTTCCGCAGGTCGCGACCTCCATCTCGGGAACAGGGATCAGGACTTTCTGGCGCTCCCCGTTCCCGGCCGGCCTGACGCACCTTTCAGGGAGCCGGAGCCGAGCCGAGGCCACCTGATGGATGCGGCCGGCGGCCACAGCACCGTCAGAGCCGAAGGCGTAGGTGAAAACCGTCGTTGCGGCGCCGCTTTCCACCTACAGCTTCCGCATCCGTAGGTGGAGACCGTTGTTGTAGTAGCGGTTTCTACCTACAGGCAGGCTGATGCGTTCGGGAGGGTGGCAGGGCGGTCGACCGCGGGTGGCGGGCGCGGGATAAAGATCGTCGTTCTGGGTGGGACGATGCCGTGGTGAGCGGTTGCGGTGGGGACGAGGAGCCTGGCTCGTGAACGGTCGAGGGGAGGAGCTCAGCGTCCCGTACGCGGATGGAGCACCCCACCGGCGTGGAGCCCCCCATGCGGACGGCGCCCCGCATGCGGACGGAGCTCCATATGGGGACGGAGCGGCCCCGCCGCGGTTACCGGCCGGGGTGCGGCCGGTGCCGGGGGACCCGCGGTACATCGGTGGCTACCGGCTGCTGGGGCGTCTGGGCGAGGGCGGCATGGGAGTGGTCCATCTCGGGCAGGCGCCGGACGGGCGGCTGGTCGCGGTGAAGGTCGTGGCCTCCCGTTACGCCCAGGACGAGGAGTTCCTGCTCCGCTTCCGCCAGGAGGGCGAGCATGCCCGCCGGGTGCCCCGGTTCTGCACCGCAGAGGTGCTCGACGTCGACGTCACCGCGCAGCCGCCGTATCTGGTGACCGAGTACATCGACGGCCCCACGCTGACCGAGGCGGTCCGCTCCGGCGGCCCGCTGCGCAAGGCCGAGCTCGACCAGCTCGCGGTCGCGATGGCCACCGCGCTGTCCGCGATCCACGGGGCGGGGCTCGTCCACCGCGACCTCAAGCCGGGCAACGTCCTGCTGTCCCGGATGGGCCCCCGGGTGATCGACTTCGGGATCGCCCGGTCGCTGGAGACGTCCGCCGGGCTGACGGCGACCGGCGTGGTGCTGGGAACCGGCAGCTACATGCCGCCCGAACAGCACATGGGCCACGGCGTGACGGCGGCCTCGGACGTGTTCGCCTGGGGCGGGGTGATGGCCTTCGCGGCCAGCGGCCGCGCCCCGTTCGGCAACGGCCCGCCGCACATGATCGCCTACCGGGTGGTGCACGGCGAGCCGGACGTGGCACCGCTGGACCCGCCCCTGCGCGAGGCCGTGTCCGCGGCCCTGCGCAAGGACCCGGCCGCACGGCCCACCGTGGGGCAGCTCCTGCAGCTGCTGGGCGTGCCGGGTGGCGGCCTGCCCGTCCATCCCCGGCGTCCGGCCGCCGCGCCCGCGCCGCCGCCCGCCGCGCCATGGCCCACGCATCCACCCGCGCCGCCGGCACACCTGCCCGCGCCGGCGGCGGCACCGGCGTATCCGCAGGCGCCGCCGCCCGCGCCCGTACCGGCGTCGGCAGCGGCGTCGGCAGCGGCGGGTGTACGCCGCCGGCCGGCCGTGCTCGTCGCGCTCGCCGGGGCCGTCGCGCTTGCGCTGGCCATCGGCGTGGGAGTGTTCCTGGCCAGCTCCGGCCCGAGCGATTCCGCCGGCTCCGGTCCGGCCGCGGCGGGCACGGCGGGCAGCGCGAAGGCGGCGAGCCCCGCGAATCCGGTGGACACCGCGCCAGGTGGGCCGCCGGGCCCTGCCGCCAGCCCCCTCGGCGGCCACTGGATCGGGACCTGGGGCAACGGAGAGCGCGACCACTACGTGGCGGTGGACGGCACGAGCTTCAAAATGATCTATGATCTCGACGACGGCCGGGTGGCCGGCACACTGCGCGGCGACGTGATCGACGGCCGCTGGGCGGAGGGGGCGCTCGGCGCTCCGCCGGCCCGCTCCGGCTGGGTGCGCTTCCAGCTCATCCGGGACGGCGCCACGGTCCGTCTCGACGGGGTGTGGGGCACCGACCTGGGCGTCACGTCCGGCACCTGGCAGGTCCGGCGCGTCGACGGCAGGCTCACCCCGCAGGCCGCCCTCCGGCTGACGCGCAACGGAAGCTTCCCCGCCCCGCCGCCATGACGGACACCCCCCGGCCGGACCTCTGCCGGGTTCGTCGCAGGTGCTGCCGTCATGAGCGGACGCGGGGCACCTGGTTTCTGCTGACCGTGTCGATGATCTGGGCGGTGGGGCCGACCACGAGCACCTCGTCACCGGGGCGCAGCCGGGTGTGGCGGGTCGGCCGGTAGTTCGGGGAGCGGTCGGCCGTGCCGTCGCGCTCCGAGGAGGTGGCGACCGCGAGCGTCCGGGTACCGGTCGACAGCTCCCGCAGGGTCGGGCCGTCCAGGCCACCGCCGGCGGCCACGGTGATCCGGGCGACGAGGAACGGCGCGCGGTCGATGTAGAAGGTGCTGACGACTTCGTAGTCGAGGGCGGCGCCGACGAACCACGGTGTGGCCAGGGCGGACGCGCTGCGGGCGGTGTGGATGGCGAACCTGCGCTCGGTCTCGTCCGCGAGCGTGGTGTCGAAGATGCGCAGCACCACCCGTAGCCCCGGCTCACCCCCATTACCGGCATCGCTCCCGGATCCGCTGGTTCCGGGAGCGGCGGATCCGTTTCCTGGCCCGCCGGTTCCGGCCGGGACGGACGGCCGTGGCCGCCACCGGCGGCCGCGGCGTCCCCGCTCGGAATGAAAGTCGTCGAACGCCTCCCGGGCGGACAGGACGGTCTCCAGGTTCGCCACGTCGTCGCTGGTCAGCGCGGCCAGCGTGGTCGCCCGGGCGAGGCCGGCCTCCATCAGGGTCGCGCGGACTCTGGCGTCACCGAACACCACCGGCACCTTGAGATCTCGGACGGCAGAGAGGAAGCGGTTGTTCTCGTCCCGTTCGACGACCACCACGTCCCGCCCGGCGGCCAGCAGGCCCTCCACGGTCGCGAGCCCGACCGAACCGAGCCCGCAGACGATGACGTGACCACGCGCGGTGGTGGCGCGTCCCCGGCCGATCGCCCGTTCCAGCCGGCGGCTGATGATCACATTGGTGATGAACGCGTACACGACCGCGATGGACAGCGCTCCGACCAGGATCAGGGCGATGCCGAACGCCTGTAGCCAGTCCTTCGCGACGCCGAAGTTGAAGTCGCCGTAGCCGACGGTGACCATGGTGGCCACGGTCAGGTAGAGGGCGTCGAGGGGGCCGAAGTCGGCGGGCGCGGTGGGGTCGTTGTCGGCGTAGGTCAGGGAGAGCACCAGCGTGCCGACCAGCATGATGCTCAGCACGGCGCCGAAGGCGATCCGGAACGGGCGGTCGAACTCGGCGGCCGTGGTCACGGCGACATCCCGGATCCAAGCACACGGGCGGCGACGCCTGTCGCGGCCCGTCAGCGGGCCGGCGCGACGCACCGACAGGTCCGCCAGCGTGTTGGCGTCGTCGGCGCTGACCACCCGCACCCCGTTGTCGGCGAAGTCCTCCAGCCTCCCGAGCAGGGCGAGATGGTCGCCGACGGCGACCGGAGCGTCACGGCTCGGGCACACCTCGGCCAGTCGTTCCCCTGACCTGCGCAGCGCCACCGGCGTCAGGTTGCCGAAGATCTGCCGGAACGCTCCGGACGAGCTGACCGGGACGTCCACCACGGCGAAGACCTCGCTCCCGAGACGGAAGGCGTGCCGGACGTCGGATCTGATGCATGCCTCGACGAAGCTGTGGCCGGCCTTCTCCGCCAGGTTCAGCACCCGGGTGGTGGGCAGGGCCGCGGAGAGCTGCTCGCCGAGCTGGGTGTTGGCGACCCGGACGACCAGGCGCACCTCGGGCGCGATCTCGGTGGCGACCAGGGCCGTCTCAAGATTGTCCAGGTCGGTGTCGTGGCAGGCGATCAGTGCGGCCGCGTCCCTGACCGACGCCTGCAGCAGCGCCTCGCCGGTGTGCGTGGAGTCGGCCAGGACCGGCACCCCCCAGCGTTGGAGGCGACGGCGCAGGGCGGTGGCACCCCGTCCCTCGATGACGACCACCGGCACCCCGGCCACGTGCAGCTGTTCGGCGATCCGGTAGCCCAGATTGGTCAGCCCGCAGACGACGACATGACCGGACATGTGACCGGACAGGACCGCCACCGCACCTCCACCCGCATGATTCGATCCGGCCACCCGAAAGTATTATCCCGCCCCCTGCGTCCGGCCCCGCTCCGGCCCACCCGCGGGGGCGGGCCGGTGAGCTGGGTCACCTGGGCCTCCCGGATCGGCTTCCCGGGATCCCGGGCGGGAGAAAAACATGCTCGCGATGCCCTCGGCCATCCGGGACAGGCCGGACGGTTACCGGCCGTGCCCGATGATCCGGGGCCTGGGCCTCCGCCGGCGCGGAAAGGACGTGACTATGCTCTTCCGGTCCGGCTGGCCTCGCGGACGGCCGGAGGGCCTTCGACGGTACCGGCGAAGCCGGCGGCCAGCTCCCGCATGGCGGCGTCCAGCAGTTCCGTGAGTTCCAGGTCCTCGTGGCGCAGCCATTGTTCGTAGGCGGCGATCGCCACGCCCAGGGTGGCGTACGCGATCGCCTGCGGGGCCAGGGCGTGCTGGTCCTGGCCGATGCGGTTGCCGATGAACTCGGCGAGGACCTGCCGCCACGCTACGTAGCGCAGGGCCGAGTGCGCCTGGAGGGCCGGGGTGCGCAGGATGAGCTGCATCCGCCGGCGGTGCCAGGGGATCTCGGCGGGCTCGACCCGGTTGAACTCGATCAGTGCCTGGCGGACGGCGTCCATCAGCGGGACGTCGGGCGGGTAGGTGCGCAGGTCCGCGCGCAGCCGGGCCAGCTCCTCGTCGAAGGCGCCCCAGGCGACGTCGTTCTTGGACGGGAAGTAGCGGAAGAACGTCCGCCGCCCGATGCCGGCGGCACGGGCGATGTCGTCGACGGTCGTCCGCTCGAAGCCGCGTTCGGCGAAGAGCTCGAACGCCAGGTGCTCCAGCTCGACCCGGCTGGTGACCGGGCTGCGGCCACCCCGGCCGCCTGCCGCGCCGGGCACGGCGGGCGCGCCAGCCGTGCCGGCCGCGCCGGGTACGCGCTTTCCGCGCTGGTTCCGCATCGCCTCTTCCGGGTGGCATTGGGTGCCAATATTATGCGTGCCTGCGGTCACAGCGACTCATGTTGTCGGACGGGAGCATTCCATGCCGCACCGGATGGCCAGGTCGTGCCGGACGCGCGTGGCGGGCCCGGGCCCGGGGCCGGCGCGTGGCCGGGCGCGCTCGGCGGGCAGCCCACGTCCGGAGCATGGCCGGAAGCCGCCGGACGCGGGCCGTGGCCGACCGGCTGCCCGCCGCGGGCACGACCGCCGGCGGTGGGAAGGCCGGCGGTGGGAAGGCCGGCGGTGGGAAGGCCGGCGGTGGGAAGGCCGGCGGTGGGAAGGCCGGCGGTGGGAAGGCCGGCGGTGGGAAGGCCGGCGGTGGGAAGGCTGGCGGTGGGAAGGCCGGTGACCCGGCCGGCGACGGCGGCCACGGACACGGGGGCCGAGGGGGCAGCGGCAGGCTCGGCGACGTCGGATACGGCAGGCGGGGCAGCGGCGGGCACCGCGCGGACGGCGTCCGGGCAGACGGCGGCGGGCCCGTGGGCGGGCAGCGGCCGGGTGGCGGTGGTGACGGGGGCGGCCCGCGGCATCGGCGCGGCCGTGGTGGGCCAGCTGGCCGCGCAGGGGTGGCGGGTCGTCGCGGTGGACGTGTGCGCCGACCTGCCCGGCGTCGCCTACCCGCTGGGGACGCCCGAGGAGCTGCGCGCGCTCGCCCAGCGCTGGCCCGGCCGGGTCCGCGACGTGGTGGCCGACGTGCGCGAGGCACCGGCCCTGGCCGAGGCTGTCGAGCTGGCCGAGCGCGAGTTCGGGGGAGTGCACGCCGCGGTGGCCGCCGCCGCGGTGATGGCCGGCGGCCGGCCGCTGTGGGAGACCACGGACGCCGAGTGGGACGTCCTGTTCGAGGTCGGGGTGCGCGGGGTGCTCAACCTCGCCCGCGCGGCCGTGCCCGCCCTGCTGCGCGCCGCGCCGCCGCGCTCCGGCCGGTTCGTGGCGCTGGCGTCGGCGGCAGCCCACCGCGGCCTGTGGCATCTGGCCGCCTACAACGCGGCGAAGCACGCCGTCGTGGGGCTGGTGCGCGGGCTCGCGACCGATCTGCGGGGCACCGGTGTCACGGCCACCGCGGTGTCCCCGGGCTCCACCCGCACGGCCATGCTGGACGCGACCGCCGCCCTCTACGACCTGCCGGACGTCGACGGGTTCGCCGGATACCAGCTCCTCGACCGCCTGCTGCGGCCGGAGGAGGTCGCCGCCACCGTGTGCTGGCTGTGCGGCGAGGGCTCGTCCGCGATCACCGGCACCGTGGTGCACGCCGACGGCGGCTTCACCGCGTGACAGGCACCGTGGGCCCGCGGCGGGCTCCCGCGACGCGGACACCGCTGTGACGAACGCCGGAAATCCCGCGAGCCCCAGGAATCCCGCGGACTCCGGGAGACCCACGAAGCGCGCGGACGACGCCTTGGACGCCGCGGGCTCCCAGCGCCCGGGCACTCCCGCGGCGGGAGCCGGCGGCACCCGGGACGAGGGCCGCGCGGGCTCGGGAAGCCCGGCGGACGGTGTCCTGCGGCTGGTCTTCGACCCCGGTACGCGCCGGTGGGCCGACGGGCAGGTGCTGCTCGGCGGTTCCCCGCTGCGGGTCCTGCGGCTGCCCGCCGCCGGCGCCCGGCTGGTCGGGGAGTGGATGCGCGGGCAGCCGGTCGGGCCCGATCCGGCGCGGCGGCGGCTGGCGGACCGGCTGGTGGCGGCCGGAATCGCCCACCCGGTCTACGAACGTCCCCGGCTGCGCCTGTCCGACGTCACGCTCGTCGTCCCCGTGCGCGACCACGCCGCCGCCCTGGAACGGCTGCTCGCCGCGCTGGGCGCGGCAGGTGAGCTGGGCGCTGCAGGTGAGCTGGGTACGGCTGGCGAGGCGAACAAGGCGGGCGGAGGGAGCAAGGCGGGCGGTGAGAGCAAGGCGGGCGGTGAGAGCAAGGCGGGCGAGGGGGATGCGAGGGAGACAAGGAAGG
>NZ_CEVIVD010000190.1:0-7188 GCF_982290655.1 Protofrankia sp. CiP1_Cm_nod3 | reverse complement strand
GTTGTCGCTGTGCCGAACGCCGGTAGGATCACATGCATCGCATGGTGGCCTGTTTGGGGGGATTCGAGATGGCGCATGCTGCCTGTCGTCGACGTGGGGCCCTGACCGTCTCATGATCGAGGCAAGGAGGCGGATCGCGGCGGCGCTGCCGGGCTACGAGCTTGGTGCCCGGTTGGGGCGAGGGGCGTTCGGGCTGGTGCTGGCCGGCCGGCACCGCGGGCTGGGCCGCGATGTCGCCGTCAAGATTCTTCCGGTCGACCAGGACGAGGCCACCGAGCGCAGCTGGAACGAGGCCCGCCTGCTGGCCTCGTTGGATCACCCGCATATCGTCCGGGTCTATGACGCCCTCGCTGCCGAGGACCTTCACCTGATCGTGATGGAACTGCTGGCCGGAGGGCCCCTGACCCGCCGTCGCCGGGACCTGGCAGGCGAGACGGCCTGCGCGGTGGGGCTGGCGGTGGCCGCCGCGTTGTCCTATGCCCACGGGCAGGGAGTGCTGCACCGCGACATCAAGCCCGCCAACATCCTGTTCGACGCCGCCGTCCTGCCCAAGGTCGCCGACTTCGGCATCGCGAAAATCGCGGAAGGGTCGGCGACCACCGCCAGCGCGGTGATCGGCACCCCTGTCTACATGGCTCCCGAACAGATCCTCGGTGGCAGGCTCAGCGCGGCCACCGACCTCTACGCCCTCGGCGTCATGCTCTACGAGCTGCTGACCGGCGTCCCGCCGTTCGACCCGGCCCTGCCTGCCCCGGCGCTCATCCACCACCACCTCAATGTCCTGCCGCCGCCGCCCGCGGGAGTGCCCGAGCCGGTTGCCGCGGTGGTGATGCACACCCTGGCCAAGGACCCCGCCGACCGCCACCCCTCAGCCCACGCCTTCGCCCTCGATCTGGCCCGCGCCGCCACCGACCAGCCCACCCCCACGCCAGCCTCGACGATTCCCGCCACGCTGAGGGCACCCACGGATATCCGTGAACCACTCGCCCCTACCCTGCCAGCACCTGACACGAGCCCACCCGTACCACTAGCGACATCGAACTTCACCAAGCTGCCCACCCAGCGAGCCGACCCCCTGCCATCAGACCCGACACCGGCAATCCCGTCAGCCGTCCGCGAGAAACCTGGTGGCCCGCGAACCCGCCGGAAGCGCCGCCTGGCCCTCGTCTCCGCCGCGGTGCTGCTTGTCATCACCGGCACTGTTCTGGCCTTCACCCTCATCCCCGAAGAGAACCACCAGCTCATCCCCGAAGAGAACCGCCCGCTGGGCTCCCCCCTCACCGGCCACACCAACTCTGTGATTTCGGTGGCGTTTGCGCCGGACGGGCGCACCCTCGCCAGCGCCAGCAATGACGAGAGGTGCTTCGCCAGTACGGATACCTGCGACTTCAAGAATGGACATCAGCTCACCCGGCCCCGGTAGTGCCTCCTCCCCACCATCGACCGGAGTCGCACCATCCGGATTCAGGTAGACGCCGGTCAGCCCCGTCTTCCGTCGCTTGATGTGTGCAACCCTGGGGTGGTACCGATCGTCCTCGTACAGCCCTCGGGCTTCTGACCAGCATCTTTTTGATGATCGGGCTGCATCCGGGGTCCGTACCCGGGTTGCACATGCCGCGCGGCTCGGCCGGGGGCCGGTAAGAACAACGCGACAGATCCGTCGGGTCGGCGGCGTCGGATCTCGGTCTTCGCCCGGTCGCGAGGGGAGGTCGATGTACGGGAGCCAGGCGATGCGCTCAGCGAAGCAGGCCGAGGTAGCGCGAAAGGGTGTGCTCAACCTGCGCCATGTCGTCGCGGGAGAGGTAGTCCACGAGTTCACCCGTGACATAGGAGCTGTCGATGGTCCGGATCTGGTCGACCAGGATCCTGGTCGACCGTCCCGTAATGATCACCTCCGGCCTGAAGGCGGTCGCCTGCGCGCCGGTCGACGTCGGAACGATCGTGACCGTGGACCACGCGTTCTGCTCAATACTCATGACGAGGCCGAGCCGACGACCCCGCTGCTCATGCCCGCGCTTGGCGTCGCCAAGGTCCACCGGGTACACCGCCCCGCGAATCACGGTTGGTCCTGCGACCTGACTGGTACCGCGAGGTTCGTACCTGTGATTCTGATGTTGCCGTTGGTGTCGTACTCCCACGCATCGGGCTCGGCGGACAGGTCCTCGTTCCGCAGCCGGTACATATCCTCGCGGGCACGCACCTCCCACGCCTCCCGGTCAAGCAGTCGCAGGGCGCGCCGGATGACGTCGCTGGTCTTTTCGTCTTGACGGCGGTTGGCCTCAACGATCCGGAGGTCCTCTTCGGTGGGGCGGAATCCGACACTCATGAGGTCACTGTACAACAAATGTACAACATCCGGGGTGGCCAGTGGACGCGTAGGTCGGGGCATGTGTATCCCGGGGGTGGTACCCGTCGTCCACGCGCACGCCAACGCGCTGCTGACCGGCACCGGCCGGACCACGGCCGCGCTGGCGGACCTGCGGAAGCCACACGAGATCCTGGGCCACCCTCACGTCCGGCATCTGATCGATTTCACCGAACTCGTGGCCCTGCTCCTCGTGGCCGTCGTGCACTTCATCCGCGACGAGGAAAACCCCACCGGCATCGTGCGGACGCTACTCGATGCGCTGCCGGCGGGCAGCTATCTGGTGCTGTCCCATGCCACGGGTGACCTGCGACCCGCGGCAGCGGCCCAGGCCACCGAGGTTTACGACACCGCCACCTCGCCCCTCGCCGTGCGCGGTCATCCCGCCATTGCCGCGTTCTTCACCGGCTGCGATCTGGTGGGCCCGGGCCTCGTCCAGGTGCCGACATGGCGACCGGCCAGCAAACGCCCCAGGGGCTACCGCAACGTCTGGATCTACGGCGGTGTAGGCCGCAAAAAATAAGCCATATCGTTCTCGCCCTCGGCGACCCGCGGGCCGGCAACCGCAACGACACGATCGTCTACCAGACCAGCGGGATCAAAGACCGTCTCGCCGGGCGCCCCGTGCTCGCCGACGGCGGCTACCAGGGCCACCCAGACGTGATCATGCCTTATCGGAAACCGGTCGACGGACAGCCGCTACCGGAGTGGAAGCAGGACCTGAACCGGGTGCACCGCACGGTCCGGGCCCGCGTCGAACACACCCTCGCCGGGCTGAAGACCTGGAAGATCCTGCGCGACTACCGCCGCCAGGCGCGCGCCCTTGCCGTGACCGCCGCCGGGATCGCCCACCTTTACAACATCAGCCGGGCCGGCTGATCGAGCACCACCGGACAGTCGCATCACACCCAAGCGAGTTACGAAACAACCTTTAGGCGAAGACGTCGGCGGTGGTGACGCGGAGCACGTCGTCGGGTAGCTGTCCGGTCACCTCCTCGCGCGCGGCGATCACGTACAGCGGCTCCGGGTCATGCGGGCCGATCAGGTTGGAGGCGTGCGCCTTGCGCATCAATGTGCGCAGGATACGGTTTCCTTCTTCGCGCCGGGCCCACTTCACCTCGGCGGCAAGGCCAAGCCGTCCTGTCGGCCCGCTGAGCATGGCGACGTCAATCTCTGCCGGGTCGGTTCCGTACTGGTGCCAGAACCGGCCGACCTCGATCACGGGCGCGACCCGGAGATCATCCGCCATGGTCCGTACGAGATGAGCGCGTACGGCGTCCTCCCACCGGTCGCCCATGAAGTTGTCGAACTCGCTTTCCATGACGCCCGCCACGGAGTTGCCCAAACCCTGGATGATGGCCGCTCGACGAGGCTCCGCAATCGACAGCCAGAAGGCCAGAAAGTTGTCCGCCACCCGATAGTACGCCCGCCGTGGGTCCGCGTTGCGCCCGACCGGAAGCACCCGTTGGACCAGGCCGAGGTCCGCCAATGCGGCCAGCGCCCGGGTTGGGTCGATGCCCAACGCGTCCTTGATTTCGCCGAACCGGGTGCGCCCGGCGGCTATCGCCCGCAGCACCTGCTCCGGGATACGTTCGCGGCGGCCGCCGGCGAAGTCCTCGGTGGCGAGGATCAACTGGCCCTCGTTGAGAAAAAGCCCATGCTCGTTCGCGACAAGTCGCGCGAGATTGTCCCGGAATGACGACAACTGGTCCCACAGGTCCAGGTAAAAGGGTATGCCACCGCAGACACCCCATGCCCTGGCCCGCTCGGCGGGTGCGAGACCGGGCAGCATCAACGCCGCTTCGTTGGGCAGAAACGGCCGAACCTGCAGGCGAAGCGTAGCCCGCCCGTAGAGCGGGGCGCGTTCCTCCTGCAACGCTTCCATGATGCGTACCGCCGAGCCACACAGGACCAGGCGGA
Source organism: Protofrankia sp. CiP1_Cm_nod3 (assembly GCF_982290655.1). Taxonomy (NCBI): domain Bacteria; kingdom Bacillati; phylum Actinomycetota; class Actinomycetes; order Frankiales; family Frankiaceae; genus Protofrankia; species Protofrankia sp. CiP1_Cm_nod3. The sequence continues at coordinate 2,903 of NZ_CEVIVD010000190.1, read as the reverse complement.
CGGGATGGTCGCCCATGCCCTCCCAGATCGCGCGCAGGGCGCTCTCGATACGCGGATCGCTCCTGACCAGTTCGGGAAACTCGTCGAGGATCACGACCAGCGGCGCTTCTGACGCAGTTTGCCGGAAAAGCTCGAATGCCTCGTCCCAGTCCCGAAACGGACGGCTGACCAGGTCGCGATTGGCAAGCGCGAGCACCGGAGCCGCGGTCGCCGAGAGCGCGGCAAGCTCCTGGTCGGGCGCTCGGTTGCGTGAGACGTGGTAGACAGCCCGCTTATCCGCTGCCCAATGCGCCAGCAGGTGCGACTTTCCGACTCGTCGACGCCCCCAAACCACGCCAAGCTGAGGTCCCGGTCGCCCGAACCACTCGTCCAGCAAGGACAGTTCCTTGACTCGATTGACGAAACGCACCAATATCCTACCCTCGGCAGCAGATCGACCACTCCACCATACCTGCGACTATCGCAGCCTGCAACTATCGCAGCCTGCGCGAGGCGCGCTATGGTTTCGCTCCGGCGGTCGCCCGGGCCGTCAAGGGTGAGTGTGCGGGTGCGTCGCCGCCCGGCAGGTAGCCGCGTTACCAACCCCTGGGGCACCTCGGTGAGCCGAAGGTGAAACCGTCGGACGGCACCGCGGTGAAACCGTCGGGCGACACCGGCGCGGCAGAATCGATGCCATGACCGCGCGTATCCCGGCTCCCGGCCCGCGGCCGGTCGACCTGCTCGTCCGCGGCGCCGAGCTGGTGGCGACCATGGACGACCGCCGCCGGGAGCTGCCCGGCGGCTGGGTGGCGGTGACCGACGGCCTGGTCAGCGCGGTCGGGGCGGCCGGCGACCCGCCCCCGCCCGCCCGGCGCGCGCTGGACGCGGCCAGCTGCCTGGTCACCCCCGGCCTGGTGAACACCCACCATCACATCTTCCAGAACCTCACCCGGTCGTATGCGCCGGCGGTGTCCGGTTCGCTGTTCGCCTGGCTGCGCACGCTCTACCCGCTGTGGGCCCGCCTGGACGAGGAGGCGGTGTACGTCTCCGCCCACGTCGGCCTGACCGAGCTCGCGCTGGGCGGCTGCACCACCACCACCGACCACCTGTACGTCCACCCGCGCGGCGCCGGGGACCTGATCGCGGCCGAGATCGCCGCCGCCCGCGAGCTCGGGATGCGCTTCCACCCCACCCGTGGATCGATGTCACTGTCGGTGAAGGACGGCGGGCTGCCGCCGGACTCCGTCGTGCAGGATCCCGACGACATCCTCGCGGACTCGGCGGCCCTCGTCGCCGCCCACCACGACCCGTCCCACGGCGCGATGGTGCGGATCGCGCTGGCGCCCTGCTCGCCGTTCTCCGTCAGCCCCGAGCTGATGCGGGCCACCGCCGAGCTCGCCGAGAAGCTGGACGTGCGGCTGCACACCCATCTCGCCGAGGACCCGCAGGAGGACGACTACTGCCTGGCGACCTACGGCCGGCGCCCGGTCGAGCACTTCCGCGACCTCGGCTGGGGCGGTGACCGCGCCTGGGTCGCCCACTGCATCCACCCGAACGCCGCCGAGGTGGCCCGGCTCGGGGCCTGGGGCACCGGGGTCGCTCACTGCCCGAGCAGCAACATGATCCTCGGCGGCGGGCTGGCGCCGGTCGCGCAGCTGCGGGCCGCCGGCGCGCCGGTCGGCCTCGGCTGCGACGGCTCGTCCTCGGCGGACGCCGCCTCGCTGTGGCTGGAGGCGCGTACGGCGATGCTGCTCGGACGGCTGCGCGGCGGGGCGTCCGCGATGTCCGCCCGGGACGCGTTGGAGATCGCCACCCGCGGCGGCGCGGCCTGCCTCGGCCGGGCCGGCGAGCTCGGCGAGCTGTCCGTCGGCGCGGCCGGTGACCTGGTCGTCTGGCCACTGGACGGGATCGCCTTCGCCGGCGCCCTGTCCGACCCGGTGGAGGCGTGGCTGCGCTGCGGCCCGGTAGCCGCCCGGCACACCGTCGTCGCAGGCAGGACCGTCGTGGAGAACGGCGCCCCCGTCCACCTCGGCCTCGACGACATCCTCCGCCGCCACCGCACGATCGCCACCACCATCCAGCGAAATCCCTGATGACCGGCGTCCCGCCCTGGCCCCAGCATCCGGAGGTCGGCACGGGACCAGATTCGATGGTGACCACTGAACCGGCACGTTCCGCCCACGATGTTCACGGCGGCGCTCAGAGGCCGGCCTCGGATGCCGGACAGGCCTGCCAGAAATCGGACTATTCGTTATAAACAGAGCAAAATTCCCTTGACCACAGCGGTGCGCCCGGGCCGTGACCGGTTCGCCCGGTCGACATCCGCGCTCGCGGGGCAGAATCTCATTCGGGAGGTGGGCAGTGCATCCGGTCATCGAGACGAAGCGTTCGGAGATCGAGACCCTGTGTCAGCGACTCGGGGTTCGACGTCTCGACGTGTTCGGGTCCGCCGTCGGTGGCTCGTTCGACGTGGGCTCCAGCGACGTCGACGTACTGGTCGAATTCGATGACGCGCAGGCGGGGTTCGACTATTTCGGCAGCTATTTCGACCTGAAGGAAGGCCTGGAACGACTGCTGGGACGCGCGGTCGACGTCGTCAGCGTCGCGAACATCCGCAACCCCTACTTCCGCGACCAGGTCATGCGTACCCGGCAGTCCCTGTATGCGGCCTGACCCCCGAAAATACCTGTGGGACGCGGTGCACGCGGCCGGTCTTGCCCGCGGTTTCGCGCGGGGACAATCGTTGGCGGACTATTTGTCGAACGCAATGCTCCGTGCGGCCGTCGAGCGCCAGGTCGAGATCATCGGAGAGGCGCTGAACCAACTGTCCAAGGCCGCCCCCGAGATCGCCGCCGCCATACCCGAGCCACCTCGCATCGTCGCCTTTCGGAACATCCTCATCCACGGTTACGCCACAGTAGACG
>NZ_CEVIVD010000189.1:7512-8212 GCF_982290655.1 Protofrankia sp. CiP1_Cm_nod3 | reverse complement strand
CATTCCTGGCGGCGAAGCCGCCACCTGGTCGAATGAGAATCTCGTAGGGCTGCGGTGACCTCTTGGCCGCGCGCCGCGGCGCGGCTGGGATGATGGTGAGGCGTTGCCCGGTCGACGTCGGCTCTCTCTGGTGCGGACGAGCCCGTGTTTGAGTATGGCGGCGGAGGCCTGGGGCACTTGTTCCTGCTGCCGTGAGCGCGTTCCTCAGTTTCCGTGTTCAGGCTTCCCCGGGCGACGCACCCTGAAGGGTGTTTCCTGGTTGGGAAGGGAGGCAGGGGTGGAAGTGGTGTTCCCGCGCTGCGCGGGGCTCGATGTCCATCGGGACACGGTGGCCGCGGCGATACGGATCCAGCCCGCGAAAGGACCCGCGAAAGTCGAGGTCCGAACGTTCACCACGACCGGGGGATCGCTGGGGCTCCTCGCGGACTGGCTGGCCCAGAACAAGGTCACGATCGTGGGAATGGAATCGACAGGGGTTTACTGGAAGCCGGTTTTCCACATGCTGGAAGACCAGTTCGAGTGCTGGCTTCTCAACGCGGCCCATGTGCGTAACGTACCGGGCCGGAAAACGGATGTGGCGGACGCCGTGTGGCTGGCGGATCTCGTCGCGCACGGTCTGGTCCGGGCGTCGTTCGTCCCCCCGAAGCCGTTCCGGGACCTGCGGGACCTCACCCGGGCGCGGCGTACGGTCGTGGAGGAG
>NZ_CEVIVD010000189.1:2481-7089 GCF_982290655.1 Protofrankia sp. CiP1_Cm_nod3 | reverse complement strand
AAGACCCGCGAGGTCCAGCGGTTGGAGAAGCTGATGCAGGACGCCGGGGTGAAACTCACCAGCGTGGCGTCGCAGCTGCTGGGGGTCTCGGGCCGGGCGATCCTGGAGAAGATGATCGCCGGGGAGCGGAACCCCGAGTATCTCGCCGAGCTGGCTCGCGGCCGGCTGCGGGGGAAGATCCCTGCGCTGACCGAGGCGTTGGCCGGGACGTTCCGCTCGGGTCATCACGGTTTTCTCGCCGCGCAGCTGCTGGCACGGATCGATCTGTGTGACGAGCAGATCGCCGAGCTCGACCAGCGGATTGAGGTGATGATCGCCCCTTTTGTGGAGACGGTGGACCGGGTCACGACGATTCCGGGGGTGGGTAGGGTCACCGCGATCGTGCTGCTCGCCGAGGTCGGGATCGACATGTTTCGGTTCCCGACCGCGGGGCATCTGGCGTCCTGGGCGGGAATCTGCCCAGGGAACCACACCTCGGGCGGGAAACGGCTGTCTGGCCGTACCCGCCACGGGAACAAATGGTTACGCACCTCGTTGACCGAGGCGGCGTGGGCCGCGGCCCGGAGTAAGAACACCTATCTGGCGTCGCATCATGCCCAGGTCCGGGGCCGTCGCGGGGTCCAGAAAGCGATCGGGACGACCCGCCACGACATTCTGATCGCTTACTGGCACATCGTCGCAGGCAACACCGAGTACCACGACCTCGGCGGTGACTGGCACACCCGCCGCCGCCGGAACCCGGAGAAACGAAAGAACACTCTCGTCGGCGAACTGGAGAAGCTCGGCTACACCGTCACTATCGAACCCGCGGCCTGACCCCAAAGCACCAGATCGGCATTCCGTACGCGCGGACCAACCAGCACCGGGTCCCTGCGCGATCCCGCACGTCCCGACCCAGCCCCTCCGTGGTCCGGTAATTCACTCCTCAGCTGGGAGGATGGGAGTTCTCTACGCTTCCGTCCACCCGATCGAGAGGGCACTTCGCACGTGCGATTGTTGCATGCGGCCTCGAGGACCCACGTCCGGTTCGACGACCCTGACCTGATCGCCTGCGCGGGACTCGTCCCGGTGATGCGGCTGGGCGAACGCGCCGGCCTGCCCGAGCTGGTCACCGAACACCTACGACCGGCCGACCCCAAGGGCGTCAACGCCCCGGCGAAGGTGGGGTGCCTGGTCGCTGACATGCTCGCCGGCGCCGACTCCATCGAGGACATGGGACTGCTGCGCCACGGCGCGGTGGGCGACCTGTTCGGCGGAGTCCGCGCCCCTTCGACGCTCGGGTCGTTCCTGCGGGCGTTGGACTGGGGCAACGTCCGCCAGCTGGGCAAGGTCAACCGGCTGCTGCGGGCGGGTCTGGCCGCCCAGGCGCCGTCGCTGTCTGGTGCCGACGTGCTGGCGTTCGTCGACGTCGACTCCTGCCAGCGGCGGGTCTACGGCCCGGCCAAGCAGGGCGCCGCGTTCGGCCACACCACAATCGCAGGAAAATCGCTGCTGGTCCGCGGGCTGAACGCGCTGGTCGGCACACTGTCCACCCCGACCGCGGCACCGGTCGTTGCCGCCACACGGTTGCGCGGCGGCAACGCCGGCTCCGCCCGCGGCGCGGCGTCGTTCGTCGCCGAGACCGTCACCACCGCCCGCCAGACCGGCGCCACCGGAACTCTGCTCGTGCGGATGGACTCGGCGTTCTACTCCGGGGCGGTCGTGGCGGCCTGCCGCCGTGGCGGCGCCCACTTCTCCATCACCACCCCACTCGACCGCAAGAGTGCGCGGACGGTCGCCGCGATCGGCGACGATGCCTGGACACCGATCCGCTACCCCCGCGCGATCTGGGACGAACAGACCGGCCAGTGGATCTCGGACGCGCAGATCGCCGAGGTGCCCTACACCGCGTTCGCCTCCAGCCGAGCACACCGCACCGACGGCCGCCTCGTCGTACGCCGGGTCAAAGACCTCAACCGCAAGGCGGCGGCTGGCCAGGGGGAGCTGTTCACCGCCTGGCGCTACCACACGGTGTTCACCGACAGCCCGTTCACTCTGGCCCAGGCCGAAGGCCAGCACCGCGACCACGCCTGAGTTCGGTCATTTGGTTAGTGCCTTGCCCGTGAGGGCGTCGAGCAGGGTTCTGCGTTCGGGGTCGAGTTCGGGTGGGAAGGTCTGGATGGCGCCGTTGATCGCGATGGTCGCGGAGCGGAGTGGGCGGAGCTGTCGGATGACGTTGCGGACCGCGAGGCCGGTGCGGTTCTGGATGGCGCGGGCGACGGCGAGCGCGGTGAACACGATGGTCAGGTGGGCGTCGATCGCGTCTTTGGTGTGTACGAACATGGGCCGGGCGGCGAGGTCGGTCTTGGACATCCGGAACGACTGCTCGACGTGCCGGAGGTTGTGGTAGTTCGCGATGACCTCGTGGGTGGTCAGGACGGTGACCGGGAGGTTGGTGACGTAGCCCTTGAGGCCGACGAGTCGGCGGGCGCGGGCGAGGCTGGCCTCGTCGAGGGTGGTGGCGTTGCCTTTGACCGTGACGAATCTCGGGGTGCGCGCGGTCTTTTCTCCCCCGACGACGGCGCGGGCGCGGTTCTCCTGGGCGGTGAGGGTCCTGGTGTCGCGGGCGGCGCGTCTGGCGGAGTAGGCCCAGACCGCCCGCCACGACGCGGGGTGCTGTTCCCGGTCCCAGACGGGCCCGGCCTTCACCGCAACGTCGTTGTCCCGGTTGCGGCCCTTTCTGGGAGTGATCGTGTCGATGATCTGCCCGTCGGTGCACGCGTCGCCGTACCAGCGGAAGTGGGACTCCAGATCGATCGGCGCCTTGGTGACCCGGGGGCCGACGATGAACCCGAACCCGGCCTCGTCGAGGTCGCGCAGGTTGCCCGCCGAGAGCATGCCGGCGTCGGCGACCACGACCAGGTTCTCCAGGCCGTGACGGTTCTTGAACTGGCGGACGATCGACAGGATCGTCGCGGTCTCGGCCCGGTTGCCCTCGTAGCAGCCGATCTCGAGCGGGAACCCGTACCGGTCGACGAGTAGCCCGACGACGATCTGTGGGTCGACGCGGCGTTCCTTGGAGTAGCCGACCCGGCGCAGTTCGTTCTCTTTCTCGGCCTCGAAGTACAGCGTGGTCACGTCGTAGAGACACAGCGAGACATCACCAGCGGCCCCGGCGTGGGCGAAACACAGCCCCGCGGACTGGTCGCGGTAGCCGTCCCGCTGGGCGCGCAGCAGAGTACGGCGCATCGTCTTCTCACTCGCCGGCGTGGCGCCGAGGTCCACCAGCACCCTGCCGGTGTCCAGGATCGACGTCGGCTCGACCAGCCTGGCGATCACCAGGTCCCGGAACACCTCGTCGCCCGGGGCGTCGAACCCCAACGACGTGAACACCGAGACGAGCACGTCGTAGAGCACCCGCGAGCCGGTCGCGACCACCCGCGGCCCAGCGACCGCCACCCGCCCACGCGGTGGTTCCACGGCCACGTCGAACAGAACCGCCGGGGCAGGGCCGGCCTTGCCGAGCAGCGGGGTCCTCACCGCGACCGGCTCGACCCCGAGCTCGCCCTGGCCCGGAGCCTCCAACAGTTCCCGGGCCCGCGCGATGAGCACCCCGAGCTCGGCCTCGGTATGCGCCGAACCCACATGCGCGACGATCCGCCGCCGGCCCCCGACCGACTCGGCGATCTGCACAGCCGTCGCCCCCGGCGCCGTCCGCACCCGCCGAATCCAGGCCACGACCACACCGTAGAGCACCAATTAGTGCCTCATAACCACCCACCAGGCACCCATCGCCCCAGGTCAACGTACTACACCATGATCGAAAATGGGCGGGTGACCGAACTCAGGTCCTACGACGCCGGTGGGCTGCCGGTGGGTGTGCTGGCGCCGGGTGGGGTGACCCGGGCGCGGACGTTCGACGCGCTGGGCCGGCTGACCGCCGAGTCCGGGTCGGGTGGGGGTGCGGCGGCGGCGTCGCGGTCGGTCGGCTATGACCTGGCCGGCCGGGTGACGTCGGTGAACCATCCGTCGGGCAGTGTGTCGTTCACCTATAACGACCGGGATCTGTTGACGGGTAGTGCGGGGCCGGCGGGCAGTGCGTCGTTCGGTTATGACGGTTCGAGTCGGATGGTGTCGCGGACGGACGCGGCCGGGGTGTCGTCGTTCGGCTATGACGCCCGGGATGATCTGACGTCGACGACGGGTGCGGCCACGGGTGGTACCCGCGGCCTGGTGTATGACGATGCCGGTCAGCTGACCTCGGTGACGTATGCGTCGGGTGGGGCGGTCCGGACGTTCGGTTATGACGATCTGGGTCGGACGACGACGGACACTCTGACCGGTCCGGGTGGGACGTTGCGGGCGGCGACCTACGGCTACGACAGCAACGACAACCGGCTGACCGAGACGTTGTCTCCGTCGGGTCTGTCCGGGTCGGGGAACCAGAGTTACGGCTATGACCGGTCGAACCGGCTGGTCTCCTGGACCGGCCCGGGTGGGGCGACCACGACGTACGGCTGGGATGCGGCGGGTAACCGCACGTCGGTGAACGGTGCGGCGGCGAGTGTCGACGAGCGGAACCGGCTGCTCTCGGACGGGACCGCGACCTACACCTACACCCCGCGGGGG